>JBDUAL010000418.1:0-2793 GCA_040004685.1 Anaerolineaceae bacterium
AAAGGACAAAGACGACGCTTATCGCGACCATGATGATCGTGGCACGCAGACGCTCGGGCGTGCCATCGGCAGCCGCCGAGCGGGCCAATCGCGAAAAGAAGAATACGGCGCCGCAGATCACGATCGCGGCCACTAAGCTCAGAATCCAGGGCATCTTTCCACCTCACGCTCCGAATACGGCTCGAAGCTGGGTGCAAGGTAACAGGTTGCGTGTGGGATCGCGCCCAAACGGAAGCACGACCGATGCCTTACCAAGCAGATTAAAGCATTTCCACCGCATCGCCCACGGAAGCCGTCCCCGGGCGCAAGACTGAAGAGTAGGCTCCGGCGCAGGCCTCGTTCAGCTGTCCCGCCGCCTTCAGCACGGCCGGCGTACCGCCGCCGGTTTCGGGATCGAACGTGATCATCACGCAACGTTGGTCCTCGTGGGTGACCGCGATCAGCACGTCGCCGATGAGTAGAGTCTTGCCGACCAGTTCCTTCTCCGAGAAGGGGGACTCGTCGTTCTCGACGACGAAGTTCATGCGGAAGCGCCGATGATCCGGGGTGACTCCGCCCGCATCAGCCAGCGCGCGAATCGTCGATCCAAAGATCAGCGAAATGTGCGCCACGTCCTGGTTGCCGCGATGATCGCTGTGCAGTCGCAGCGCCATCCCGGTGGCCTTCTCCAGTTCGGCGCGAAGCTCTTCGCCTTCGATAGGCAGCCGTGCCCCGTCCTTCATCTGAACCAGCAACCGCGGCTGTTCGCCACTGGAGTCCCACACGGGTTGACAGCCGAAGAGGCCCTGGTGTTGTCGCCCCGTGAGCCACGGAAATGCGGTGTGCAGCCCCTCCTGCACGAACGCGAAGCCGCGGTCGCCAGGCAAGCCTTGAAAGCCAACGACTGAGCTCGCCAACTCTTCTCCCCGCATTGATTTCACGGGATAGCGGGCAATCGTCTGGAGCGTGCCGATAGTCGTCATAGGTCAGTCACCATTCTGCGTTGATTCGCGGAGCGTACGCTCCGAGCAGGCTACAGCGACGCGTAAACAGCGTCGATCAGGGCGATATTGCGCGGGTCTCGCCACGAACGGCCGGAGCGGTTGCAGACGAACCCGAAGCCCACACCCGCATCCGGGTCGGCGAAACCCACCAGTCCGCCGTTGCCGTAGTGCCCGAACGACCGTGCGCCAGACCCAAGCGGGCGGACGCCAGGGATCGTCAGTTGGAAGCCGAGGCCGAAGCGGTTCGGCCGGCCAAGGATCGCGTCCATTCCGTCCGATTCGACAGCGTGGGCTTGAGCGATCGTTTCCGGGGCGAGAAGTCGGCGGCCATCGATGCTCCCACCGGCGGCAAGGATTCCGTAGAGCCGGGCGATCGCCCGGGCGTTGCTGTGCCCTGCGGTGGAGGGGAATTCGGCCGCCCGCCAAAGCCGTGAGTTCGTCCCGCCCTCGGGTAACGGCGGCGGGTTGCGGTAGGCCAGCACGCGCGCCAAACCCAGGCCCTCGACCGTTGCCGGGTCTACCTCCAACCATGGCCGCTCCGATTTCTCGTCCGGCGCAGGTTTGTAGACGATCCAATCGGCCACTCGCGCGTCCTCCTCCGGCCCAAAACCCATCAGGAAATCGATGCCGAAGGGCGCTGCCAGCTCTTCACGCAGATAGCGGCCGATGGACCGTCCATCGACTCGCCGTAACACCTCCCCGGCGAGGAATCCGAACGTGTTGGTGTGGTAGCCGAAGTCCGTGCCGGGCGTCCACCACGGCTCCTGTTCGGCCAGCGCGGTGGTCATCGTCTCCCAGCTTAGGATGGTCGCGCCCGGCGGCAACGGCTTGCGCACCGCAGGCAGGCCGGCCTGATGGTTGAGCAGCATGCGCACGGGTAGTCGCGCCTTGCCCGCCTGCCCGAACTCCGGCCAGTAGCGCGCGACCGGCGCGTCCAACTCGACCTTGCCTTGATCGCAGAGCCGCAACAGGCAAACAGCAGCCACGGCTTTGCCCACCGACCACGCGTTCACAATCGAATCGCGTTCCCACGGCCGCTCGTGAGACTCATCCAGCCAGCCGCCCCAGAGGTCGACGGCCACGTGGTTGCCAACCGTCACCGAAACCGCGGCGCCAACATCCCCACGTTCGGCGAAGTTGCGCCCGAACTCCTCCCGCACACGGACGAACGCGGGCTCGGCGAATCCGGCGATCATGCTTTCCACGCCGCCAGTCTGGGCTTGCCGGTGACCAAGCTCAACCGGGGCTGTAGGTGCGGGCTTGGGCACGCCCGGCGCACCGCACGCTGAATGCTTTCGGCACATAGTGGCGAAGCACCATGACCGAGGTAAACGGCGGGCGACTGGCGCCACCGGCTGCGCGCGCACTGGCGTCCCGTAGCCCTGGGGACGAAGCTGGCGATCTCCCACTGGCGTCGGCGGCATCGCTAGTGTCGAGCGCTCTCAGGCGCCTCTTGTACCACCCCATGTCTCCCAATGCGTGACCTCATCGGTCGGTTTGCGCTTCACCGGCCCGAACTTCACGGCCGGGTATCCGAGCGGGATCAGGGCGACTGGGACGGTGTCCGGCGGCAGCTTTAGCCAGTCGGTCAGGTCTTCGACCGTCGCCGATTGGAACGTGGTCATCACCGTTCCCAGGCCCAGGCCGCGCGCGGTCAACAGCAAGTTCTGCACCGCAAGGTAGATCGAACTGCCCGCGAGCAGGCCACGCGGCGCCGGGCTGATGGTGCTCGTAAGGCAGGGGAAGATGAACACCGGCGCGCTATTCAGGTTGCTGACGATGTTGCTCACGCCTGTCATCATGATCCGCT
>JBDUAL010000419.1:0-2786 GCA_040004685.1 Anaerolineaceae bacterium
CGCGATTGACAGGATGGCCGAGGATCGGATCTCGATGGAAGTCCTTCGTGCGAACGCGCGTCGCGAATTCAATCGTCTCGGCTTTCATCACGCGCGTCCCATCGCCTGTTCGCATCTGTTTGGCTCTCGGAGTTCGCTTCGCTGACACGGCCCCATGCTACCGTTCGCGCTCTTAAGAGATGTGGTGGTGGGGTGACGGTTCACCCAATCTACGCGAGGCACTGCCCAGCGAGGCTGCTTAACGCCACGGTCCGTCGGCCCTGGATAAGCGGATCGACAAATCCATCTGTGCAGTAGCCGATAGAGATGCCCGATTCCGGGTCCCCCCAGGCGATCTGCCCGCCTGCGCCAGCGTGTCCAAACGCCCGTGACGAAGTGGAATGCCCGAACCCGCGCGCTGCTGCTTTGCCGTCGTCCCCCGCTACCACCACCGTCAGTGCGCGATTGACAGGATGGCCGAGGATCGGATCTCGATGGAAGTCCTTCGTGCGAACCCGCGTCGCGAATTCAATCGTCTCGGCTTTCATCACGCGCGTCCCAGCGCCCGTCGCCCCGCCGTTGATCAGCGGCTGGTAGAACAGTGCGAGTTGCGCAGCACCAGCAATTCCGCCTCCGCCTGGGACGCCTACGAGCCGTTGCTGAAGCCCATTCATGCCTGCGATCGCTTCCGGGGTGACTTCGCCCCAGCCGCCTTCTGGGGGCACTGGCGGCCCCATGTAGCGAACGTCTGCCACCCGGCTGTTGAGCGCCTCCGGCATACCCACGTAAAGTTCGTCCAACCCCATCGGGTCAAGGATTCGCTGCCGAACGTACGCGCGGAAGTCCTGCCCTGTGCGCCGCTCAATGATCTCCGCCAGCACCCAATGGGCAGAACTGGCGTGATACTGAAACTGCGAGCCCGGCTCCCAGTTCAGCCGCCACTGGGCGAAACGTTGGAGCCGACGTTCCCTGTTGTCCCAGTCCGTCGCGCGGAACGGCGCAAGCGGGAAGCCGGAGGTGTGCGTTAGCACCTGCTCGGTCGTAATGATCTCTTTCCCGTTCGTGTTGAACTCGGGGATGATGTCGATGACCTTCTCATCGAGCTTGAGGAGCCCATCCTCGAAGAGTGTCCACATCGCGGCACCGACGATCGCCTTCGTGCACGAAAAGATCGTATACAGCGTCTTGTCGCTCGCCGCGGTCTCGTTCCCACCGTGGTTCACGGTCCCGTAGGTGCGAACGCCTGCCAGCTTTCCGTGGCGCGCGATTGCGACCTGTGCGCTGGGTACAACGCCGTCATCAACGTCTCGCTTCGCTCGCGCGAACACCGCTTCCAGCTTCTCGCTGTCGATTCCAAGATCTTCGGGCCGGGTGGCCACCGCTTCTGGCGAGCTCATGATCGGACTCCTTCGGGTTGCGTTACCAGAACCATAACGAGTGGCAATCACCCTGTCTCGCGCTTGACATCGCGAGCGCGTTGGCTCACGACTATGGCCACATCCACCTCCAGGAGAGTTGCTTTGTCCGAACTCGACTACGCGGTCGCCAATCATATCGCCACCGTTACCCTGAACCGGCCAGAGGCGATGAACGCCTTGACGAGGAGCCTCTACAGCGAACTGGAGGAAGCTTTTCGCCGGGCGCATCGTGAGCCAGAGGTGCGCTGCGTCATCCTCACCGGCGCGGGCCGAGCATTCTGCTCGGGGGACGATGTCAAGCAGATCATGCTTGGCGAACAGCGCGACGCCACGCTAACGCGCCTTCGAGACGTGCGTCCGCGCCCCACCCCGGCGGCCGTCGCGGTGCTCGAATGCGACAAGCCAGTAATTGCGGCCGTCAACGGGCCCGCCGTGGGCTGGGGGATGGACCTGGCACTCTTCTGCGATATCCGCATCGCTTCTGACCGGGCAAAATTCGGGGAGCTGTTTATTAAGCGGGGACTGGTCTCTGACATTGGCGGCCTCTGGCGTTTGCCCAGGCTGGTTGGGCCGTCCAAGGCGGCCGAACTGCTGTTCACCGGCGATCTGATTGAGGCGCCGGAGGCGGAGCGCATCGGACTCGTCTCCGCGGTGGTGCCCCACGAAGAACTCATGGCCACGGCGCTCAAGATGGCGCAGAAAATAGCCGCCAACCCGCCGATCGCCATGCGCTACATGAAAGAGGGGCTGCGCAGGAGCGTCCACGCCGGCATGGATGAGATGGGCGCCTACGTTGGCAGTTCGCTCGCATATCTCTTCACTACTGAAGACCACCGTGAGGGCGCGCTCAGTTTCGTCGAGCGCCGCGAACCAGAATTCAAAGGCCGGTAGCCAACCTTCAGGCAGGACCCTGCCCCGTGATGTACGCGGTCATCTGGCGAATCTCATCTTCTTGTTGCATCGTCAGCCAGCGCAAAATGTCGCCAATCGAAAGCATCCCGACGACAGCGCCGTCTTCGATCACGGGCAAGTGGCGGAAGCGACGGTCGGTCATCAGGTTCATCGCCTCGCTGACGTGCGCCGAGATCAGGATTGTCGCCGGGTTGCGCGTCATCACGGCCGCAACCTTTGTGAGCGCTGGGTCACGGTCCGCATCGACCACTCGCCGCAACACATCGCGTTCAGTGAAAATGCCCGCGATCCGCTCGTCGTCCATCACGAGCAAAGCCCCGATCCCCTTGTCGTTCATTTCGCGCACTGCCTGCGTCACCGTCGCAGTCCGGCTTATTGAGTAGATCTGGCGACCCTTCTCACCGACGACGCCGCGGACATAACCGTACACGGGACACCTCCATGCCTCCTTCGAGTATACGGGGCTGTCAATAGCAC
>JBDUAL010000420.1:0-2781 GCA_040004685.1 Anaerolineaceae bacterium
GCTCGTCAAAACTGCGGTCGAAGAAGCTGTGGGGCGCGCCTTCGTAGGTTTTCACTTCGTTGGCGATGCCGGCGGCGTCCAGCGCTGCTTTGAAGGCGTCCGTGTCGGCCTGCTTGATCATCTGGTCCGCGCCGGCCTGGAGGACCATCACCGGGCAGTCCATGTTCGGGACGCGCCCGAGAGCGCTCTTGATCCCAGATGGCGTTTCCGGGTTGACCATGTCCTGGATGACGCGCGAGGGATGGCCGTAAAACCCGATGACGCCCTTCACCCCGTGTCCTTCAGCTGCCTGGTTCCATGCGCTGGACCCGCCAAAGCAAAACCCAACGATGAACACGGACGTGCAGCTTCCGCCCTCTGGTGAGCGAAGAAACTCGACGGCAGCGCGCGTATCCGCGCTGACGGTGTCCGGGTGCGTCTTCATGACGTGTTCCATGAACGAGAACTCGGCGTCGCGCTTGGCCACGCCAGCGGTGCGCCCGAAGTAGTCGATGGCGACCGAGTTGATGCCAGTCTCGGCGAAGCGCATGGCCAGTTCTTCGTAGAAACGGAACAGGCCGCGCACATCGGGCAGGACAACCATGCCGACAGACGAAGGCTTTTCGGCGCGCGCGGCGAAGCTTGCGAACGGTGTGCCATCGGCGGACGTGAGGGTTACGTCTTCGGTATCAATGGCGGCGCCAGCAATGGCGGGGATGGGCGGGATAGCGTCGTATGGGAAGCACATGGAGTGATTCTACCGTGTGTGGGTTGCGGGCGGCGATCGTGGAAGGCGCAGCTACGCCTGCAGCGCCGCAATCGCCGCTCGCACGTCTTCGTCTTCGATGAAGCTGGCGCCGCGCGCTTCGCGCAGCTGCTGGGCACGGGCGATGATCGCCGCCTGGGTGAGGTTGGCCGGGGGGACGGTGATCCATGCGAGCAGTTCAACCGTCACACCGTTCGGGTCCGGGAAGTAGATCGAACGCTCGTAGCCACGATCGACCGGCCCTTCGACCACCACTCCCGCGGCCACGAGGCGGGCGCGGAACGGTTCGAGGTCTTCGAGGCTGATGTCGATCGCGAGGTGGTCCATGTGACCGGAGCCTGAGCGCGCCTGCTCGTACGTCGCCGGGTCTACCCCCGGCTTCGGCACGAAGTAGGCGATGAAGTTGTCATCGCCTACGTGGAAGAAAAGGTGCTCCTCCGAGGGGTAATCCAAGTTGTCCTGGCGGAGGACAAGCTCCATGCCAAGGGTCTCGGTGTAGAAGCGAATCGTTTCTGCAGCGTTCGCGCCCTGCAGGGCAGGGTGGGAGATGCGGAGGGTTCGGGGCATCGGTGCTCCAGTTGACCGGGGAATTAGTGGGCGTTCGCCGGTTCGGGGAGAGTCGATGGATCTGCCCAGCGCTCAGCCCAGCCGGAAATCGCCTCGACGATCTGCTGGAGCTCGCGACCCTTTTCGGTGAGGCGATACTCGATGCGGACGGGGATATCCGGGTAGACGGTGCGGCTCACGATGTCCGCCGATTCGAGTTCGCGCAGGCGTTCGCTGAGGAGGCGATCGGAAAGGCCGGGGACGCGGTTGAGGATTTCGCCATAGCGCACACAACCGGCTAGCAGCGCGCGGACGATGGCGCCTGACCAGCGGCGCCCGATCAGTTCGACTGCGTTCTGAAACTTCGGGCAGTAGGCCGACTCGAACGGGACGGGGCTCGGGGAGGATTCCATGAAGGTATCGTAGCACGGGCGACTTCCTTTTTGTAGCCTACTTGACAATCCTCAGTTACTGGCGGTAACCTCATTTCATCAAGTGGCTTACTTATCAAGAGTAGCCGCGAAGGAGAACAACCCAAGATGACCTGGAACCTCGATACCTCGCACAGCTCAGTGGAATTCGCCGTGAAGCACATGGTGATCGCCACCACCAAGGGCCGCTTCGCCAGCTACGAAGTGGACGCAACTGTTGATGAGCAGAACCTCGCTAACTCCAGCGCAACCGTCCGCATTGACGCGGCGAGCGTGGACAGCCGCGATGAGAAGCGTGACGCCCACCTGCGTTCCGCCGATTTCTTCGACACGGAAAATCACCCGTACATCACGTTCAAAACGAAGCGTCTGGAGCCGAAAGGCGGCGACGACTACCAGCTTATTGGTGACCTCACCATCCGCGGTGTGACGAAGGAGATCGCCCTCGATGGCGAAGTCACCGGGCCAGTGAAGGACCCCTGGGGTGGCATTCGCTACGGCATCAGCGCGCAAGGCAAGGTGAGCCGCAAGCAGTGGGGACTTACCTGGAACGGCGTGCTCGAAGCGGGTGGTCTCGTGGTCGGTGACGATGTGAAACTAAGCATCGAAACGGAACTCGTGAAGGCGGCATAACCGCCGGCCGCGCCGGTGCGCTCTTTGGGGCGCGAGGTGAAAGCCTCGCGCCCTTTCGTGTGGCGACCATCCCTTGCGTCTTTGCGACGGACGATGGCTTACTAGCCGTGCATGGAACACCGGGAAGTACCTGCGGCACTGCTCGATGACCTTCGCAATCTTCTTGATCGCCCGGCCCTCGCCTTTCTCGAACCGCCACTACAGCTGACTGGAGGGCACGATACGACGATCTTTGCCTTTCAACTGAAAGGCGCGCCTCCGGACTGTTCAGGACGGCTGGTGCTGCGCGTTTTCGACGAGGGAAGCAGCGCGCGCGCACGTTTCGAAGGCGCGGCGCAGACGGCGATTGCTGAGCTCGGCTATCCGGCGCCACGGGCGCTGCACGTTTCCGAAAGCGGCGGCCGGCTCGGCCGAGCGTACCTGATC
>JBDUAL010000421.1:0-2775 GCA_040004685.1 Anaerolineaceae bacterium
ACAGTCCTCACGATGGCCGTCTGGCTGTATGGAACGCTGGCGCTCTTCGAGCGGCGTTCCGGCCACATCGTGATGCTGCTTGGGGCGCTTCTTGGATCCGTGGTCTCGATCGCGCACATGAGAGGAGCGGGGCTTGTCGGCGGCAGGATCGCCCACACCGACGGCATGCTGCTCTGGGTCTTTCCGCAGCTGGCGCTCGGCGTGACGGCAAGTGTGTCCGTCGTGCTCGCGGCGCAAGGCCTGTGGCGCCTGCGGCGAGGGCAGGGGAAATAGTCCAATGCTCTTGCCCATTCGCCTTGCCGCCGTCGGGCTGATGGATCGCAGCTGCTCAACGCACATTTGTGTGCGGAGGGGTTCATGCGGCGGGTACTGAGGGTTGCCCTCGCCGTGATTGGCATCACCGCCGTGGCGGTTCCGACTCTTGCCTATTGGGCGCTACGGCATTCCTATCCGCCGATGCCCGTGTTGGGCGGGCAGCTCGAACGGGGAACGATGCCACACTCCGGGCGAACCCGTTCCTGGTTCGCGTATGTTCCGGCAAAGCGCAGGCCAGCGCCGGCACTCGTGATGGTCTTGCACTCGTCGATGGGCTCGGCGCAACAGGCGCGCGAAATGTACGGGTATGACTTCGATGTGCTCGCCGATCAACACGGGTTCGTCGTCGCCTACCCGAACGGCTACCTGGGTCATTGGAACGAGGCCAAGATCAAGGGCCCGTTTGCAGCCAAACAGGAGAACGTCGACGATGTCGGGTTCCTGCACGCATTGGTCGATGACCTGGTGAAGCGTTACGGCGTCGATCGTTCGCGCGTCTACGTCACCGGCGTCTCCAACGGTGGCTCCATGGTGCTTCGCCTGGCAATTGAGACACCGGACTTCGCGCGAGCGTACGCGGCGGTGGTTGCGAGCGTTCCAACGCCGGCGAACATGGCCGCACAGCCGAAGCACAAGGGCGTGTCGATTCTTTTCATGAACGGCACGGAGGATCCGATGAATCCCTGGAGCGGCGGCGATGTCGTACTCCACGGCGTCTGGGGCAATCGCGGCCCCGTACTCTCTGCACAAGCGAGCATCGACTACTTTCGCGTCCTCGCCGGCCTCGAGGGTCCATCGGAAGTCACCGCGTTCCCTGATCGAGATTCAAGCGACGGCAGCACCGTTGAGCGTTCGTTGTGGACCTCGCCCGGCCAGCCTCGCGTGGTTCTGTATGCGATCAAGGGCGGAGGGCACGACGTTCCACATCCCGCGACCTACGGGCGCAGGCTGCTGGGCCAATCCAACCGCGACATTCACGCGGCATGCGAGATCTGGGCGTTCTTCGTCTCGGCATCGTCGCGCCATCAGTAACAGACGCGAGGATTCATGACGATAGCCACGGTCTTGCTACTTCCTGCGGACAGCCCGTGGTGGCTGGTGGCCGCCGCTGACTTGATTCTGTTTCTGCACATCGCCGGCGGAGCTGTCGCGCTGGTGTCGGGGGCCTTCGCCCTCTTCACGCGAAAGGGCGGGCACATCCACACCATCGCCGGGCTGAGCTTTTGCGTGTCGATCGCCGTGATGGCGTCGATCGGCGCCGCCACTTCGCCGTTCCTGCCAACCCCCGAGCGGGCGAATGTCATCGCGGGGATCCTCACGCTCTACCTCGTGTGGAGCGGGTGGGCGGCCGTCCGATCGAAACACATCGTCGCCGGGCGCCTCAAGATCGCGGGACTGTTCGTGGCGCTGACGACGGTCGCGACCGGGGTGCTGTGGGCGGTGCAGGCCAGCCACAGCCCGACAGGGACGCTGGACAAGACACCGCCGCAGGCCTTCTACGTCTTCATCATCATCGGAACGTTTGCGACCATTGGCGACCTGAGGCTCATCGTGAAGGGGCGCCTTTCGGGTGCCCCGCGGCTGACGCGTCATCTGTGGCGAATGTGCGTGGCGCTGTTGATTGCCTCCGGCTCGTTCTTCCTGGGGCAACAGCGAGTGATGCCGGTCTGGATGCGCGGATCGCCGCTCCTGTTCGTGCCGACGCTCACGCCGCTGCTGGTGCTGATTTACTGGCTCGTTCGGATCCGCTTCAAGAACCGCCTCGTTCCGAGGGAGCCGCACCCGATTGGCGCGAGTGTGCTCCGGCGCGACGCTCACCGCCAGCCAAGGGACACCTATGGTTGATAGAACGCCGTGATGTGAGCTGCGATGGCGTGCCATGCCGGCGACGTGTTGAGCGGGAGCACCAGGCGCTCCGCCAACATCGCCGCGATACCAATCACATAAACCGGGTGGAGGATGCGCCTGGTGCGGAAGTCGTGCACCAAGGCCAAGTACACCGGGAGCGGCCAGACCAACATGAAACCCCACAGCGGCACTGGCTTACCCAAAAACGCCATGCGGCCGACGGCCGGGACGATCAGCATCACCGTCGCCACGAGCATCAGCCGCTTGTGGATCTCAGGTCGCCCGCGGTAGGCCCATCCGGCCGCCAGGAAGGGCACGATGAACGCCACCTCCCGCAGAATGCCAAACAGCCAACGCTGCGCTCGGAACGGGTCGCCCGTGGCCAGTCGATCGGCGAACTCCTGGGACGCCGTCAGCAGGGCCACGATCACCATGACCACGGCATACCCCATGACCCATCGCCCGAGCCGGATGTGGAGACTGACGCGTCCGGATGCGGCCAGCCAGATCTGCGTCATGAACAGAGCGAGCCAGGTGACCATGACAATGGCATGGACGTGAACGATGGCGGGTGCCTGAAGCGAGGGCGTTGCGGCCACCTCTGGGTAATGA
>JBDUAL010000422.1:0-2775 GCA_040004685.1 Anaerolineaceae bacterium
CACTGCGACGGAGGTCCCCGGCCCCAGGCTGGGAAGGATCATCCCATCGAGCGAGTGCACGGCGGCCAAGGCCTGCACGAGGGCAAATCCTCCAAGTGCAAGGAGCGCCCCGCCCATTAAGGCGGTGGATCCGCGGAGCGACGGCGTTGGTCGCCAACCGCGGATAGCCCCCAGGGCAACAGCTGCAAGCCCGCCGCCAAGCAGCGCTTGGCCGTAGAGCCCATGAGCGCCTGAGAAGGATTCAAGTCCTGCGAACACCCGGAGCCATGGCAGCAATGCGCCCGCGACCACGAGAGCGCCGCCGATAATCGTCGCCAGGGCTCCCGGGCGACCGGTCCTCTTTGACGAGTTGGGAATGGACTGTGTGAGTTGCATCTCGTCTCCTCGAGGTGGGTAGTGGGCGGCCGTCCCGCGGCCGCCCACTATCCGCTGTGTCAGTGGATGACCGCTGAACCCGGAAGAACCTGGAAGAACAGGTACAGATTCGTTGGGATGTCGGCGGTGCAGTGTGTGCTGGCCTGGCACGCGCGGACGGCGAACTCGCTCCGGCCGGAGACGAGCTTGTCCCATGCGTGCTGGCTGTTGACACCGATCACGCGCACCGGCCACCACGTGGACTGGTGTACCTCCGCATCCACCAGCACGTGACTGTGCGGGGGCAGCGGCGCATTCTCGGTGCCTGAACCGAACACCCTCGACAGGTCGATCGTCGACGGATGGTCGATGCAGCTGCCGGCGACTGGGCACTGGAGAGTACTGGCTTGCGGGGTGAAGCCGAGCGGCACGACCACCCTGATCGGACTCACGACCGCTCCACTTGTCGGGCGAGTGGTGTGCTTCGCACCGAGTTCGCAGCTCGACGTGGCTCCCGAGGACGGTGGGTTATCACATTGGAACGAGTGTGAGTACTCGAGCTTCACCGTGTGACCGTTGAGCCATGCCTTCGTGTAGCCGATGTTGCTGCAACCGCCGCCTCCTTGTTCGCACGGCAGCGACTTGGCGGTACTGGCGTGCGTGGAAGCTCCGGCGGATGCGCCGAGGCCCAGGGCAAGCATGGCGACGATAACCGCCGCTGCCGCTACCCCCTTGCGCAGCCGATCTCCTCTAAACGGATAGGACATGCGTCTCCCTTCGTGGATCCTTCTTGGCAGCAACCATGATGAACGTGGTAGCCACCTGGCGGGCGATACGACGGATTCCTCAGGCCCTCTTCACCTGGGTTCACCCGCGCCGCTCCGATCGGTGCGCGGTACGGGTCCGCTCACCGGCTCCCTCAGGCACCGGCCCACGCCGTCGAGAGAAGCTTCGCACCGACCTGCCGACCGGATCATCTTTTGACTAAAGAACCCGCGATACGAAGGACGCGAGGCAACGCACGGTCGATCCCTTTCCACGTCGTTCTATTCAACTCGGGTCCAGCAGACGGTGATCGTCGCCCGACACTCTTCGTCGCTTTGCACAAGCGTCTTCCAGAGATTGAACTGCGTTACTTGGAGATCATCGGCATGCGGAAAGACCTTCCCGGTGATCTCCCGATTCTGGTTGCCATTCGGAACTCCAGGAGTCAGTATCGATGACGGGCTTCGCCAAGTTGTCGATGTCGTGCTTAGTTGGCGTGGAAGAAAGAACTCAACGTCCACAGTGAAGAGCCACGACCCGTACTCACCCAGTTTTGCCGCTTGGTCGATGGCACCTGCTGCGCACTTGATGATGTGCCGGCGCCAGTGCTCCCTTCGTTCCTTGTTCGCTTTGCCGGAGAGGGGGAGTGATTACGGGCCTTGATCTTGATCCTGCCGCCAGGCCCGGAGCAATCCGAAAGCAGGTGGGGCTCCGCAGGGAGCGCCGCAACCGCGGGGGCCGCGAGGATATCTCCATCGAGTGCGAACCTGGAGCCGTGGCACGGTGGTCTGAGCTCTTCTCGGCTCCCTTCCACTCGGCACCGTTCCAAGGGAACCGGCACATTTCTTCGGTAAGACCGCTTGATGATCGTCGAATCAGGGTAGAGCACGCACTAACGGAGAGCCGCTCCACCTGGGAGGCAAGTCATGCTAGGTATCGATTTCCAACAGGGTCTGACCGACGCATGGACGCGTATCGCGGCATTCGTCCCGAAGTTCGTTGGATTCCTGCTCATCTTGCTGATCGGCCTCGTCGTCGCCAAGACTGTGGCCAAAGTCGTCGATTCTTTGCTGGAAAGGGTGGGATTCGACAGGTGGGTCGAACGAGGATCGCTGAAGGCCGCGCTCGACAAGAGCCACACGGACGCCTCCGACATCCTCGGCCTCATCACGTTCTGGGCAATATTCCTCATCGCCTTGCAGCTAGCCTTCGGAGTCTTCGGGCCTAACCCAGTCAGCGACCTGCTCCATGGCATCATCGCCTTCCTTCCGAACGTGTTCGTCGCTGTGCTCATCCTGGTCATCGCAGCAGCGGTGGGCAAGGTAGTCACCGAGCTGTTGAGCGCGACGCTTGGCGCCGTCTCCGGTGGCGCCTGGATGGCCCGGGGGGCAGGTCTAGCCGTCCTCGTCATCGGAGTATTCGCCGCCCTGAACCAGCTGCAGATCGCCCCGGCGATCGTGAACGGTCTCTACTACGCGATCCTGGCGATCATCGTTGGTTCAGGGATCGTCGCGATCGGTGGAGGGGGGATCGAAACGATGCGCCGTTACTGGGAGCGCACGAGCAGGTCCTTTGAGGACAAGGCCGACGAGGTCGAGCGCACGGTCGATGTCTCGGATGCCGAGGATCGTCTGAGGGAGATGGCGGGCCAGGTTC
>JBDUAL010000423.1:0-2774 GCA_040004685.1 Anaerolineaceae bacterium
GCGCATCGGTCGTCCCCGGCGCTCGACGCGCCGGATAGGGGCGACCGAGATGGCTGCAGTCAAGATCTTCGGCGGCAGGCTCTTCTCCGCTGTGTTCACGGGGGACGTCCTCGCTTGCTTTCGCATGAGCGTGGAGCAAGCGAGCGCACAGGATGCCGGGCTGCGAATTCGGCTGCGCCTTTCGGAGACGCCCGAGCTCGCCGATCTGCCCTGGGAGTATTTGTACAACGCTCCGCTGAACCGGTTCCTCAGCCTCTCGACGGAAACCCCGGTTGTTCGCTACCTCGATCTTCCGGAGCGCGTCCAGCCGCTTTGCGTGGAGCTGCCGATCCGGGTACTCGTGATGGTCGCGAGCCCCAACGACTATCCGCCGCTGGACGTCGAAGTCGAGTGGTCGAAGTTGAAGGACGCACTGAAGGACCTCGAGGCCGACGGGCGGGTCATCCTCGAGCGCCTGCCGACCGCGACCTTGCAGGGACTGCAGCGGCGCCTACGGCGCGAAAGTTGTCATGTGTTCCATTTCATCGGCCATGGCGGCTTCAGCGAACAACACGCCGATGGCCTGCTGGTACTCGAGGGCAATACGGGCCGCGCCGATCCTGTCAGCAGTCAGTACCTCGGCGCACTCCTGCATGACCATCGCCCGCTGCGGGTCGCGGTTCTGAATGCGTGCGAAGGAGCACGCGGGGGACGCACGGACCCGTTCGCGGGGACCGCACAGAGCCTGGTGCAGCAGGGCATCCCGGCGGTCATCGCGATGCAGTTCGAGATCACCGACGAGGCGGCCGTCATCTTTGCCCATGAGCTTTATCTGTCCATCGCCGACGGCTGTGCGATCGACACCGCGCTGGGCGAGGCGCGCAAGGCGCTCTTCTCCCAAGTCAGCGAGCCGGAATGGGGGACGCCGGTCCTGTACATGCGCGCGTCCGACGGCCGCATCTTCGACGTGACGAATGCGCAGAAACAACAGCATCCGCCGATACGAGCACCGGATCGCGAAGCCCGACCTGCGGTGCCGGCGAACTCTGGTTCGCCCTCATCACCGGCGAAAGGGTCGCTTACATCACCACGCGTCTACATCAGCTACAGCTGGGACTCAGTCGCCCACAAGCAGCGGGTACTAGAGCTCTCCAACGCGTTGCGCGGCGACGGCATCGAGACCCATCTGGACCAGTACGAAGTCGGTCCGCCGAGCTGGAAACAATGGCAGCGGCAGCAGATCGACGCAGGCGACTTCGTGCTGATGGTGTGCACCGAGGAATATCGGCGGTGGCTCGAGAACGAACCCGGTCGGGGCGCCCATACCGACGGCGAGTTGATCCGTGAGCGGCTTGCTGCCGACCCGGACCATGGCTGGCTGGTGAGCCTGGGTTTCGGTATCTATCGCGAAAACCGCGCAGCGATCCCGGCGTTTGTCGGCGACGCTGATTACTACAACGTCGCCCACCACGATGGATACCAGCGCCTCTTGGCACGTCTGCTCGGGCAACCGCTTGTCGTCGCACCTCCCGTTTCCCGTCCGCATGCACGTGCGTCCGGGGGCCAGGCGGCGCCTGAGATTGGGCTGACCGTGCTGGAACAAGCAAAGTCGCCAACGAATTCTGGCAGCGAAGACCCGAGCCCCCCGACTCCCTCCAAAGTGGCCATGTTGAACGACGAAATTCGCCAAGCGGAACGGGATCTAGAGACGGTCCGGCAGACGAATGCGAAGACCCGTGACGAAATCAGTGTCCGTGAACAGGAGATCAAGCAGCGCAGCCTTTTCTTTCCGTTGCTGCTCGCGTTTTTCGGCACGCTCGTGTTCTTTGGCGCGATCGGTGTCGGCATCGTCGAGTTGATTGGGCTTAGAGGAGAAGGGATACAGTTTCTCGTGGCGCTATTTGGCGCCACGACGTCGACTGTCTACGTCCGCGCCAAAATCAGACGCGGCTATAGCGCTCAGCTCCGCCGATTGCACCAGGAGTCAGCTAAAGCGCTTGAGAACCTGGAGGCGAGTGAGGTCGCTGTGCGTTCCAAGGTTGCATCGCTGCGCGCGAAGTTGCCGTCTCCTTAAGCGTTGCCAGAGGAGATTCCCCTGCGGGAGGTCAACGCCCAGGGGCAACGCACAGGTCCTATGTGTTGGCGGGAATCGGAGGTTCGTGGACTTTCCGCTCTTGGCCGAGCGCGGACTAGCTGACGGGTGGGATGATGTCGGCGATCGGGCGCTCACGCCCCACGTTGATCCGAGTATCGGCAGTAGGCTTCCTTGCCGACCTTCCCTATGCCGTAGAGGCAGACGGCGACGAAACCGGCAATTAGGGTAGCCGGTGCGCCCACAGTTGCAGTGAGGAAAGTCGCGATGACGCCAACCAGCGCCGTCGTGCCTTTACCCTCAACAGCGTCGATCCGCTTCCACAGCTCACGGTAGCGCTTGTCGTCAGTGCACAGGAACAGGTGCATTTCAGTCTTCACGGCATGCCAGTAGCTCCTGTCCGGGCGATGATCTTCCCCTCGTACACGGCCAGCCGAGGCCTGTGGTGAAACCGGCCCGCCCTGATACATGAATGCAGCGACTTGATCTTCGCTTTCGACGAGACCGAGCTTCCACGCGATCAGGGGCGGCGCAGTTGCTGTCAGCTCGCTGAGGTCAATTTCGGATAGCAGTTTTTGCGTATTCACTACACCTCCAGGGCAGCCTGCATGGAATGAGCGCCCGATACATGAGGACCAGCTTGCGGGAGGTCCATGAGGGTTGGACGCCGCCTCATCAGACCGGGCTTTGCAAGGTCTAGTTT
>JBDUAL010000424.1:0-2763 GCA_040004685.1 Anaerolineaceae bacterium
ACAGTTCCTTTCCGATGCTTAAATAGAAGCCACCGAACCATCTTCATGAAAGACTGTTTGGAACGGCCGTGTCCCTTGGAACGGATAACGTTTGAGCGCCGCCTCGCTGATATCAATACCGAGGCCAGGGCGCGTTGGAAGCGGATAGCGGCCGTCCACCATACGCATGGCCGGGAAGCCCATGAGATCCTCCCAAACCTTAGCCTTCTCACCGCCGTCAACGAAGCCGCAGATCTCCTGCGCCAGGAAGTTCGGACCCGCCGCGTCCACGTGAAGGCTCGCGATGCCGCCGATCGGTCCCTCGCAAGCGTGTGGCGCCATCCGTATGCCAGATGCCTCCGCCGCGGCCGACACCTTCCATAACGCCGTCACGCCGCCGATGTGGGCAATGTCGGGCTGGAGAATATCAATGACCCCGAGGTCAATCAGCTCGGCGCAGCCATAGGCGGCGATGAGCCGCTCTCCGGTCGCAATCGGCGTCGCCGAATACCGCACCGCTCGCGCCATGGCGCGAACGTTTTCCGGTGGGCAGATCTCCTCCGCAAACAGTAAATGCAGCGGCTCGATTTCGCGCAGGATGATGGCCGCTACGGTCGGGCTTGGACGCGCATGGAAGTCGACGGCGAAATCCAGATCCGGCCCCAGTCCCTCACGCAGCATCTCCATATGCTTCACCGCGCGCGTGAGCTTGGCGCCCGTTTCCACCCACTCCAGAAGATCGGGAAGCTGGAACTTGAGAGCCGTTACCCCCGCCGCCTTGGTTTGGTCGCGCAATTCCCGCGCCTCGGCAAGCGACCATGCCGAGGCGTGGTAATAGCCCCGGATGCCCTGAGGATCGACAGGTCCCCCGAGTAACTCGTACACGGGAAGATTCATCACTTTGCCGCGAATGTCCCACAGCGCCTGATCGATTCCGGAGATCGCCGACCCGAGCACCGGGCCACCCCGGTAAAAGCTGCCGACATACATCAACTGCCACAGATGCTCCACCTGCATGGGATCGCTGCCGATAATCAAATCCTTCAGGTCCATCACGCAGGCCATCGCGGCCGAAGCCTTGCCTTCGAGCGTGGCTTCCCCCCAGCCGACTACGCCCTGATTCGTCTCGAGTTTCACGAACACGTAGGGGCGGTCCGCTTGCGCGATCCGTTCATCCAGCGTGACACCGAACACCTGCAGGTTCGTAATCCGCAGCTTCGAGCCAACGTCACGGAAAGCCGCCCCGCCCGGCGGCTTGTCGGAAGCGGTTCGAATCTGAGGGGCGCAGCCGCAATCCGGCAGCAGGACGCGCCGCGGAGAAGCGCCACTCAACACTCCCGCAGCGGCAAAAGCGCCTAGTATCTCTCTGCGTCTCATATGCGTTCCTCGCTGTGCGTATCGAGCGCCCGTTCGTTGACATCAACACCCAGGCCGGGTCGATTGATGAGGGCGGCGAACCCCTTTTCCGCCACTTCTTTGTTTCCCGATGTCAGCTCAGCGCGCATGGCCGCGTCCCGATCCGACGCCGGTACCGGCACTTCCTGGACAAACGAATTCGGCAATGCCGCGTTGATATGCAAGCCCGCAAGCGTGCCGATCGGGCCACCGGAGTGGTACGGCGCGACTGCGACGTAGTGGGTCTCGGCGATCGCCGCAATGCGCTTGATCTTTGCCAGGCTATTCAGGCCCAGACTGGGACGGACAACGTTCACAGAGCCGTTTCGAAGCATGTTCTGAAATGTTCCGATATCGGTAATCTTGCGGCCAAATCCGATCGGCATGACGCTTTCGTCGCTGAATTTGGCGATGCCGTCCGTGGTGAGCACGCTGGTCGGCTCGTCGAACCACATCAAGTGAGTGCGCTCGAGAGCCGTCGCAACCGTCGCGGCGTCGCCGGGCGTCATGAGGCCCGCGCCGTCGAGCACCCACTCGGAATCGGCTCCTCCCTTGGCGCGAATGGCATCGACCCGCTTGCGCAGGCGATTGACATATTCCTGCAAGGGAATCATTCCGTCGCGCTGGAGCGCGGGCATCGTGAACGCCTGGAACCCGAGCCGCCGGGCGCGTTCCAGCGGCCCGGCAATCGATGCCTCGTCCGATCCCTCAAGCTGCGCCAGCAATCTCGCTTTGAAGCGGGTCGGCCCTCCGAGGTATTGATAGATGGGAATCTGCTTCGACCTGCTGACCAAGTCGAGCATCGCATTGCTGACGGCGGCTTCCATAGCAGAAAGGGCGGCCAGCCGCGCGCGGACGAACTCGGATTCCGTCGCTCGCCGCCCCGCCACTATCGTGCGGGCCTCGATGATTTCGGCCGAGGTCGCCGGGCCTCCTTCGCCGTACCCCGAAGCCCCACTCTGGGATTGCAGCTTGACCACGGTATAGCGCCTGCCGGAAACCGGTTCCTTCAACCGCCAGGCGCGGAACTGCGCAATGGCCAGCGGGTGCGAAACACTTTGCGGAGGCGCAAAGAACACTCCAAGGTCAAGCGGTCGCAACGGTCGTTTCTTAGTTGACATAGGGATCAAGGTTTTCCGAGCAACATGGTTTCTGCACAGGCTTGCGGACCATCACTTCCGTTCGTGTGTTGTGCTTGTCATAGAGTTGCAGCAGCCATCGCCCGTCGCGCGCGATGTTGGGTTCGCGCGGCGGCGTGTAACCGCGCGAGACCACAGTCTTGTACAATCCTTGGATATCAAGAGTGCCCACCGCCACGTGGTGCCACACGCCCAACTGCTGCGGACTGGGCGTGCCACGCGATACCATATATTCGATCCAGTTGTCTCC
>JBDUAL010000425.1:0-2751 GCA_040004685.1 Anaerolineaceae bacterium
CCCTGCATGACTGGATGGAAGCGCAACTGGCGGAACGGAAGACGGAGCCGAACTCCGGGTTGGGGAAAGCCATTCGGTATATGCTTATGGTGTTCCTGCTGGACCGGGTCACCGCTAAGCCGATCTACGGAGTGGAGGAACGGCCGGTTCCGCAGAGCGAAGTTCCGCTCGAGCGCACCGCGAAGACGCAGCCTTTCCCTGTGAAGCCACCACCTCTCGCGCGCATGACCTTTAGCAAGGGCGACGTCGCGACCGTCACGCCGGAGCTCGAAGCCGCTTGCAACAAGTTGATCGAAGGCGTGCAACTCGGCGGTCCATTCCTGCCACCTGCGTACAACCGACTGAGGGTTCAGTTCCCCGGGAATCACGGAGGTGTGAATTGGGGCGGCACTTCGTTCAGTCCGGTCCTGGGATACCTCTTCGCGAATGTGAACGACCTGGGTCAGATGTCCGGCTTGAGGGACCACGACCCCAAGAGCGGGCCGGCGAGCGGGAGCGGCCAAGGCAATCGCGTCGATCCGAACGGGCCGTACGAGGGCTTTCCCGGCGGCGGCCGCTTCAGTGTCAAAGGGCCGACCTCGCAGCAACTTCCTTGCCAGCAGCCCCCATGGCGCGAACTGGCCGCGGTCAACGTGAACACGGGCGAGATCGCGTGGAAAGTCCCGCTGGGCGTGACGGACAGCCTGCCTGAAGGAAAGCAGAACACCGGGCGTCCGGGGAATGGCGGCACCATCGTGACCGCGGGCGGCATCGTCTTCGTCGGCGCAACCGACGACGCGCGCTTCCGCGCGTTCGACGCAAAGACAGGCAAGGAGCTGTGGACCGTGAAACTGCCCGGCGCAGCGGAAGCAACGCCGATCACGTATCAGGGACGCGACGGGAAGCAATACGTCGTGATCACCGCCACCGGCGGCGGATTCTTCAACAATGCGGTCACGGGTGATAGCGTGATTGCGTTCGCGCTCGATGGGGCGGCGAGGTAGTTATCCTGGGCCGTACCCTCGACGCGCCCCTCACCGTGTGTGCCGTAACCTGACTCTAAACGTCGTTCAAGAGCGACAGCGCGCCCGTGCTGTCGCCGATCGATTCGGCCTTCACACCGGCGTTGGTGAGCATCGTCATGTAGAGATTGGTCATTGGCGTCTGCTTGTCGTAGTTGACGAAGCGCCCCGGTTTGATCGACCCATTGCCTCGGCCGAACAGCGCGATCGGCAGATTTTCGTGGAGGTGGCGATTGCTGTCGCTCAATCCACTGCCGTACATTAGCAAGCTGTGGTCCAGGAGCGTGCCGTCGCCGTCCGTCGTGGCTTTGAGCTTGGCCAGGAATTGTGCAAAAAGCCCGGCGTGAAATTGGTTGATCACCGAGAGCTTCGCCAGCGCCTCCGGCCGATTGCCATGGTGAGACAGCGGATGGTGGCCGTCCGGCACTCCGATCTCGGAGTACGTGCGCAGGCTGCCTTCGCGGCCAAAAACGATCGTGACCACGCGGGTTGTATCCGTCTGGAATGCCAGGGCCGCCAGATCGAGCATGAGCTTGGCGTATTCCGCATAGGAGAACGGAACTCCGGTGGGCTTTGCGAAGTCCGGCGAAACCTCGACGACATCCTGCTGTTCCGCACGCTGGATCTTCGATTCGACCTCGCGAACCGCGGTGAGGTATTCGTCGATCTTGCGGCGATCGCTGCTGCCGATCCCACTCACCAGCCGCTTCGTCTGTTCCTGCGCCATATCCAGAATGCTGCGGCGATCCGCCATGCGCTTGGCTCGTACGTCTGGCGGCAGCGTAATATCGTCGCCGCCGAACATGCGTTCGAAGATCGCGCGGGGGTTGGTTTCAGGCGGATTCGGCGTTGAAGGGCCGCGCCACGAAAAGCTGTTCGAGTAAGCGCAACTGTATCCTGAATCGCAATTCCCCACCGTACGGGAATCCTCGCAACTCATCTCCACCGACCGGAGCTTAGTCTCGCCGCCGATGGCGGCGGCAGCGAGCTGGTCGACCGAGATTCCCACCTGTATATCCTTGCCCGATGTCTTCTTCGGATGTACGCCGGTAAGGAAGCTGCCGCCGGCGCGCGCGTGATCGCCGCCGCCATCGCCGAGCGCGTTCCCGTTGTGGTCGGCCATATTGCCAAACACCAGCATGTCCTTACGGAACGCCTCGAAACGCTTCAGGATCGGCCCCATCTCGAAATCCGTTCCGGGCGTTTTCGGCGTCCAGTCCGCCATCGTCATGCCATTCGGAACGTAGACAAAACCCAGGCGAACCGGCGCCGCTCCTTTGGCCGAAGCCTCCATCGCGGGGATCATGGAATCCAGCAGCGGCAGGGCAATGGACACGCCCAAGCCGCGCAGCACGGTCCGGCGAGAAAGATGTTTACCCGTGATATTCATATGATGGTCAATCTCCTCTTCGCATTTGGAATGGCATGCTTTTGACAATCTCCAGAGCGAGGCTGGAGAAACGGTACTTTCCCGCCGCAACCGCGCCGGTGATCTTCTTCAGAGCGGGCCGGTCGTGCGCCTCGATGCCCCGCCCCAGCGCGTAAGTCATCATCTTCTCCGCCAGGCACTCGGCGAAGGCGCTATCCTGAGCCCGCAGCATCCTAGCGAGTTCGACGGGGCCGTTGAAGGCGCGGCCGTCCGGCAGTTTTCCGGAAGCGTCGATGGGCGATTTCCCTTCCTTCTCCCGCCAGTTGCCAATGGCGTCGAAGTTTTCCAGGTCGAAGCCGATAGGGTCCATCTTCGAATGGC
>JBDUAL010000033.1:0-9202 GCA_040004685.1 Anaerolineaceae bacterium
ATGGCGGCGTCCGCGGTAGCGTGGACAACAACACCAGCGCGCACGAAGATGTCTGCTCGTTCCAGCCCCGCCCGCAGCTCAAGCCGTCCCGTCTGTTCGCCTGCGGCAAGCATCTTCAGCAACTGCCGGAGCGGCAGTTGGATAAGGTTTCCGGAGAGGCTGTCGGCCATTAGTCTTCCTCCTGTTAGTTTGCCCTCTCGTGCGGGGAACTACGCGTTCTCGGACTGGATGAAGTTCCAGGCCAGGTCTCCGGTTTGGTCGGTGGTGGAGCGCATCACCAGCTGTTTGCGGTCAACGCGCCGGCCGGCAAGCCGCTTCTGTGCGCGCGAGTCGTTCTGCCAGGCATTCGTCGTCACATCCATCGTCATCCGCACTCTCGCCACGTCCACACCCGCCTCGCAGACGACGAACACCATGGCCTCCCCCAATTCGCAAACGCACAACGTCCACGTATTGAACGCATAAGCCAGGCGGACGCACTTGTGCCCGCTCGCTTCCAGTGCAAGGAGCGAGCGCCCGGCTTCCCGGCCGATTGCGTTCATAGCAACAGTGGCCAGTACCGCCGGGTGTGACGACAGGATGACCTCACCGCGGTTGTCACATACGAACGCACCGCCCACGTGGGGGATATCGCAGAACTGTTGAAGTTCTCTTTCCACGGCTCCTCCTCGTCATGCGACAAACTCGCGGACATCCTCATCCAAGCTCCACTGTTCGATGACGGCGGCGTGTCTTGCGGAAACGTCCGCCAGCCTTGCGCGGACCCGTTCTTCGAAGTCGGCCCGTTTTAGCTGAAACGCGAGCTTGGCGACGGTATCGCCAAGGCACGCGCCCAGCGCTTTACTGAACTCTGCAGGTAGCGGCCCCGCGAACAGGATCGCCCCATCTTCGTATTCGAATTCGGCCGCGAATGGATCGAGAAACGGATAGGTGTTCGCTCGGGAAACCAGTACTTCTCGTAGTGCCGCGCGAAACTTGCCCGCGCTGCCGAGGCCGTCTGCCACCACTTCGATCCCTGCGCACACTTCGGACCAGAAGGCGAGCAAGGGTGATGGATCAGCGATTGGGACGACGGGCGTTTCGGCCGTCGGCAGCGCCGGATCGAGTGGCCCTGGCACCCGATAGACGTTGAACGTTCCGCCGATGGTACCCACCGATCGCACCACCGCCGACCGCGCCTCAATCCCAGTGAGCGTCCCGGACGGCGAGCTAAACGCGCTTTCGATCGGCTCGCCGTTCTGAAACAGGACCATGGCGCTGCCCGCGTCGTCTGACAGAATAATCTCGACGTATCCGGTCAACGCGTCCTGTTGGAGCTTGGTGAAGAGCCTCTCAAGGCTGGTGAAGCTGCTGGTGAGATCTTTGTACAGCGGTCGCGCATCTAGCACCTGCGCAAGAAGCGAAACAACCTCGCCCGGAGCGGCATCCACGTCGAGCATCCCGTTCTTGAGACTGGCGCGTTCCGCGATTGCGGCCGCCGCAGCGTCGCCGATGGTCCGCTCGCCGCCGAACTCTTCCAGGGCGTTTATCGGTTTCCCGTCTACGAGGAAGAGCACTCCCTGGTAGCCGGGACGGCTCAGCCGGAGGAAGCCGGAGAGCCCAAGCTCCTGTTGATCCGCCAGCAACCCACTGTAGGAGGTGAAAGAGGTGTTGAGGTTGGCATAGACGCTGCGTTGTCTCGGAAGAATCATGGCTTTATGGTCTCCATTTGCGGTGGCGCAGGGACTCGTTACTGGTATCTCCGGGCGACTGCCCGGATGGATGCGGCGACGTTTGCTGGCGCCGCGCCGGGATGTAACTCCACGAGGGCGAAACAGTCAGGGATGACGACAACGAGCGAATCGCCCTCGGCGCCCGAGAGCGTGATCTGTTCGAGTTGGCTGGTGGCGACCGTCCGCCCGATACCGCGGAGGTCGCCATCGTCGGTCATCGCCTCCGCTTGCTGAACAAGGAAACGCGCGAGTGCCGCCTCTTTGCGGCAATCGGCGCCCCCGCTGGTGAACGCCACGTCACCCTCCCGCCCGCAGACCGTCACCTCACGAACGCCCGGCGCCAACGCAATCGCGTTGACGAGGCGCTGAGCGAAGGCCTCAGTAAAAGTAGGAGGGGGACTGGCTGACATGTCGGCGGGCTCCATGGATTGTTGGTTGGCTTAGGCGGCGATGTTGCGACGTTGCCGCAACCGTTCGATCGCCGAGCGCAGGCTGGTCTGCATGCGGCGTAGCGATTCCGCAAGCTGGCCGACCTCATTGTTGCCGTCCACATCGATGCTTACGTCGAGCTCGCCGAGACTCATCCGGTCGGCCACCTGCGCCAGGTGTCCGATCGGGCGGGTGATAGAGCGTGACACGACAATGGCGAGTGCCAGTGCGAACGCCACCCCTGCGAGGGCGATTCCCAGGGTCTGATAGAGGTCGCGGCGGGCACTATCGGCACGACTCTGGAAGCTCTTCTGGAGGCTGCTGCGCGCTTCTTTTAGGAGCGCCGCCGATTGGTCAGCGGCTCGCGATCCGATCAGGAAGTCCATCGTTGTGGCGATCGGTTGCGAACCAAGGACGTAATCGTTCAGCCCGCCTTCAAAGCTTTCACGGGCTGCGGTGCTGCGCTGGAGGATTGGGCGCAGGCTCGCCTCGAGCTGCGGATTGGCCGCCATAGCGTTTTCAAGACTCCGGAACATCGCTTCGCCTTCCACATTCGCCACTTCGAGCTGGCTGGCGATGAAGCGTTGCTGCGCCTCTGTGGCCGCGACGCCGCGACGTTTGAAGAACACGGTGATGGCCCCAACCCGGGCCTGGCCAAGTGCCTCGGTCATTCGAGGAAGAGATTCGGTCAGGGCGGTGATCACGCTGCGGGTATCGACGTTCGGGTCCGTGTAAAGCTCCGACTTCACCGCCACTGTTTGCAGCAACGGCACGATACCTGTCGCGATGAGCCTGGTATGGTCGTTCGAGTTCGTGACTGGTTCGGACCCTGCCGGTGCAGCCTTCAGTGTCTGCCACTGCTCACTCACGGAGGCAAGGAGGCCGGCCGTCTTGAACGAATTGTGAGTGCCCGCGTCCTGCTTGCGCAGCGCCTCGAGGGCCGCATCTGTGTCGGTAGCCGACTGATTGAGCGCCGCCGAGGAGGCTCCGTCACCATCGAGGACGCGCTGCATGAGCGCCCGGTGGTTTTGCATTTCGGACATTAGTGTCACGACGGAGGAGATGTAGTTGATCCCGTCCGTTTCGGAGTCGGCCCGCGAGATGTCGGTCTGTCGCGACTGGTACTGCACGAAGACCAGCGCTGCGATCGGGATGCAGAGCACCACCACGAGCACCCCAAGTTTGTTTGCGATCTTCAGATCGCTGAACTTTGAACCCACAACGGGGAAACGCATCCTGCCCTCCAGATTGCGGCGAACGCCTGTGCCGTTCTACTTGTCTCAGCGAGGCAGCGAACGAACGCCTATCTTGCTAATTCGGCGCTCGAACGGGTGACGGATAGGGGACTTTTGGTGAACGCTACCGGCGGCGAGAGCGAGGGCTATCGAGGACGCTGGACGGGCGCGGCCCTCCCGTGCAGGGTCAAAATAAGAGATCCGCACCGCCGAAGCGGGCAGCAAGGGCAGAGGTCCGCCGGTTCTCAGGCTTCGGGAGGGATCGCGAGCGCGTACTCCAGGGCATCGGCCAACGCGAGCCAACTCGCTTCGATGATGTCCGTGCTCGAACCAACCGTGGTCCAATACCGTGTGCCGTCGGTGCTTTCAATGAGCACGCGCGTCTTCGCGCCGGTAGCGGCCCGGCTATCGAGGATGCGCACCTTGTAGTCCACCAGCTTCACTTCGGCGAGGTGCGGATAGAACTCCACTAGCGCCTTGCGTGCGGCCGCGTCCAGGGCGTTCACCGGACCGTTCCCTTCGGCAGCAGTGTGCTGCAACACCCCGTCAACTCGCACCTTGACCATCGCCTCCGCAAGCATTTCGTTCAAACCCTCGCGCTGGTGACTGCGCGCCCGCCGTTCGACAATGACGAAGTCCTCCAGTTCGAAAGGCGAGACGTAGCCTGGCAGCGTCCGCCGCACGAGCAGCTCGAACGAGGCTTCCGCGCCCTCATACTGGTATCCTTGAGACTCTTTCTCTTTGACTGTCTCCAGCAGCCGCTTGATCTCCACCTGCGCGAGCGGATAGTCGATGCCCAGTTCTTCCAGCTTCATTAGCAGGTTGCGCTGGCCTGAAAGCTCCGAGACGAGGACGCGGGACGTATTGCCAACCAGCCCGGGGTCGATGTGCTGGTAGGCACGCTCGTCTTTCATCATCCCCGCCACGTGATAGCCGGCCTTGTGTGCGAACGCGGACGACCCCACGTATGGCGCGCTCGCATTCGGTGCCAGGTTCGCCAGCTCCGAGACGTAAGTCGAAACCTCCGCCAGCCGTGAGAGCTGCTCGTCCTCCACCACGTTCAGTCCCATTTTCAACTTCAAGTTGGCGAGGATGGTCAGGATGTCTGCGTTGCCACAACGCTCCCCGTAGCCGTTCACACAACCCTGTACCTGCCAGACCCCCGCCTCAACCGCGGCGAGGGAGTTCGCCACGGCCAGCCCGGCGTCGTTGTGGGTGTGAATGCCAAGCCTCGTGTCCCGCACACGCTGCATCGCCGCCTCGATCGCGCGGAGCATCGCCCTCGTTGTCATTCCGCCGTTGGTATCGCAGAGCACCAGTGCGTCCGCACCGGCGCGAGAGGCCGTTGCGAGGCACTGCAGGGTGTAGTCCGGGTCATCGACGAAGCCATCAAAGAAATGCTCGGCGTCGAAGAAGACCGTCTTCCCCAGGTTCTTGAAGTACGAAACTGTGTCCGCGATCATGGAGAGGTTCTCTTCAGCGGAGGTTTCGAGGATCTCTCGCACCTGGTACATCGAGGCTTTGCCGACCAACGTGATGCCCGGAGTCTCCGCGCCGACCAGCGACTGAATGTTCGCGTCCGCCTGGCAAGTGGAGTTCGGCTTTCGGGTTCCGCCAAAGGCGCTGACCTTCGCATTTTTGAGTTCAACGGTGCGAAGCCGTCGGAAATACTCCGCATCCTTCGGATTGGATCCTGGGAACCCGCCTTCAATCCACTCGATTCCGAGCTCGTCGAGCTTCCGCGTAATCCGGATCTTGTCCTCAACGGAAAGCGAAATCCCCTCCATCTGCGCTCCGTCGCGGAGGGTCGTGTCGTAGAGCTGGACGCGGTCGGTCGACATTTCTCTTTTCCCGATTCTGTTTTACGAAGGAGGCGGCGTTCGGTGGCGGAGCATAGTCGCGCACGAACAAGGCTAGCAGCTAGTGGCTAACGGTTGAGGCCGCAATCAGAGCCCCGCGGGATTGCCGCGGGGAATCTATCACCAGTGGCAAATGCGTTTGCACCGCCGGATTGTACCACGCCGCGGCGCGGGTCTGACGAACAGTGGTGCGATGACAAGGGTAGATTGCTTGCCGCTCTTTGAACCGAACAACTGGGTCAGTGCCCAGTCCCGAGAACCCCCAAATTCAACCGTCCTGCGGTCTAGTTGAAGCCGTCCTCGTCCGAGTCAGCGTCCACCTCGGGGGTGGTGGCGTCCTCGTCGCTGCTTTCCGTCCAACCCTCTTCTGGTTCGTCCTCCACATCGTCATCGCCGAACTCGACGTCGTCGCCTTCTCGCCGAAGCAGGTTCTTGCGCGTGTAGGCACGGACCTCGGTCGCCTTTGCTTTCGGGAAACTCACCTTGCTGATCATGGTCGGGTGCTTGAACGTCTCTCGAAGCATGACCTTCAGTGCACCTGGGGTAACCGTCACCATCGCTGCGGCGTACTGGTTGCCCGCAGCCATCATCTTCGAAAGGCGCAGGCCGATTTTCGGTTCAAGCATGCCAACGTATTCACCGCTAACCGTCAGCACGTTGACTGCGTTCCCCTGCGCCTGTAGTTCAACCACGTCGCCCGCATCCAGCTGTGCGGCGCGGTCTGCATCGGTTGCTTGCAGCTTTGCCACGGTGGACGCACCGGTCTCTTCCACGAAGAGGCGAGTATCCAACTGGCTCGGCGCGGCGTCGGCCGCCGACGTATCTGTCATCGAAGCCAGGCGGTCAAGGTTGCGGCGCGCAATGATATTGGTCGGGTCGATCTCAATCGCTCGCGCGTATTTAGCACGCGCTTGGGTGATTTGGCCGGTTTCGGAAAGAGCCTTGCCCAATCGATTGAGAGCCTCTGTTTCGTCGCCGAAGGTCTTGAGGTACTCACGATTCACGCTCGCGGCTTCGTCCCAACGGCTGTTTATCGCCAGGTTGACCGCCTGATCGCTCATCTGTTTACGAAGACGGGCGCGCTCGTCCAGGGACATAGTTTCGAAATCTCGTTTGTTGCTCATAGAAACGGGCCCTCTTCCGCTACTCAGGGCCGCTAACGATAATGCCCGGCATTGTCTCGGGCAATCGGTCGAAATGGCCCCTACCGGCATCGCTCCTCGTACACCGTTACCATAGCGGGATGCCGCACACACAGATCCCAGTAGCTTCGCTGCAGTCCGCCTGGGATCATGTCGCTCCCCGCTATGCCGCATACGACCTGGTGCTTCCTGGAAGCGCGACGTTCGTCTGTCAAGCTGATACCTGTGACGCGTACTGTTGCCGCGCCTACACCGTCAATCTGGGCGAGGGAGAAGTGGCACGCATGGCGAGCACAAGCGGCCTCGATCCTTCCCGATTCCTCGAGTATTACGACGGTTTACCGCTCGCCTTGCCGATCGCCCAACCGTTCCTTCTGAGGCGTGAAGATAACCGCTGCGCCCTCCTTGGCGAAGACCTTCGTTGCGGACAATACCACGGTCGGCCGGACGCTTGCCGGCTCTACCCTCACTTCCTTATCTTCATCAAGCGGTCCAACTGGAAGCCGGTCTACGCGGATACCGGCGGATTTGCCAATTCGGTTGCAACGTTCGAGGCGGGCTGTGAGGGACCGCTGATTCCACTCTTGTTGCGCCACGTTGAGTGCCCCGGCTTTACCGGGCCACCTATCTCGGTGGAGTCGTGGTGGGCGTTGTTCGAAGCCACCAACCTGGCCCAATACACCGCCGTCTAGGCGGGACATTGGTTCCGGCGCTCGGCGCCACCCCCCTGTGCCCACCCGTCAACTTCTCGGAAGCTAACGTGGCACGAGGACGGTGGACGCTCGACCTACGGCGGCTGATGGAGCGAACGTGGTGGCGCAGTTCCCCACTTCCCCTCTAGTCTTCGGACACAACGGAGATACTTAGGAGAGCCCGATGCCCGGAACCCAGCCAGAGATCCCTCCGCCGTCACTCGACGACGTGCTCTACGAAAAGCGTGAAGGCTACGCCGTGATCACGCTCAATCGCCCGGTCGTTCTGAACGCTATCAACTGGTCGATAAACCGGCGCCTCCTTTGGGCGGTGGAGCAGTCCGCTGCCGATTCCGATGTCAAAGCTGTCATCCTGACCGGTGCGGGCCGTGCCTTCTGTGCTGGCGGTGACATCCAATCCACGCCTCCCGGCGACGACCTGCCGACCCCGTCCACGATGCAAATCATCATGACCATCTGGCAGATGCCGAAGCCGTTCATCGCCGCCGTCCGCGGCTACGCTGTCGGCCAGGGCTGTGAACTCGCCGGGATGTGTGACTTGACTGTCGCCGCGGTTGATGCAGTCTTCGGCGAAATTCAGATTCGCCACGGCTTTGGACCGCCTATCCTCATAACCCCGTACCTGGTGGGGATGAAGCAGGCCAAGGAGATTCTCATGCTCGGCGAGCGTTACAGCGCTCAGGAGGCGATGCGCCTCGGCCTGGTGAACAAGGTGGTGCCCGCAGACGAGTTGATGGCGGCGACTGAGGAGATGGCGAAAAAGCTCGCGGCGCTCCCTGCGAAGACGGTTAGCATGAACAAACTGCTTGTGAACCGCTCTTACGAGCTTGCTGGCTTTCGCGATGGCCTTGGCTACCGGTCCGATCCAGCAATCGCGGAAGCATCCGGCCACGCGCCCGCGGACGCCGACCCGAACCTCACGGTGCTCCGTGAACAGGGCTGGGAAGCGTTCAGAAAGTCGCGCGACGCCGTCTACGGCGAGACCGACGTGTCTGGCCCGTCGAGCTAACCGGCCGCCGGCAGGCTGAATTTAACGGTTGCCCCGTGGCCAGGTGTGGGTTCAATCCAGATTCGGCCGCCGTGCGCCTCCACGATCCCGCGCGCTATTGCCAGGCCCAGCCCGCTGCCCGCGCCGTCCCGCGCCCGCGCTCGATCCCCGCGATAGAACCGGTCGAACACGAATGGCGCATCCTCGGATGCGATCCCTTCGCCGCTATCGCAGACCGAAAGTTGCACCGCGCCGGCGGCGGGTTCGCTTCGAAGCACGATGGTGCCATCGCTCGGCGTGTGACGGATAGCGTTCTGGAGGAGGTTGTAGAGGACGCGCGAGAGCCGGTGGGGGTCCGCGTGAATCGGCGGAGTGCCGGGTTGCTGTTCGTACGCCAGGTGAATGCCCGCTCGCTCCACCTGAGGGCGAAAGGCGTCCACAGTCTCCGCGACGACATCCTCCACTCGCAGCGTCTCCAGCCGGAGGCGAAGTTCGCCACTGTCGATGGTAGTCAGTTCGAAGAGGTCGTCGATAAGCATCGAAAGGCGCTGAATCTCGGCGGAAATCTTGGCCAGGTAGCGCGTCTGAGTCTCGGCGTCCGAAACCACTCCATCAGTGATTGCCTCCACCATCACGCGCATTGAGGCGAGCGGGGTGCGCAAATCGTGGGAGATCGCTGCGAACAGGTCGCGGCGAGCGCGCTCAAGGGCATCTCGCTCGCGGTGCGCCTGTTCCAGCGAGCCGGCCATGCTGTTGAACGCGGTGGCCAGGCGTGCCACCTCATCGGCGCCGTCCACTGGCGCGCGCGCCCCAAGGTCTCCGGCGGCGATGCGAGACGTGGCCGCCTCCAGACCTTCGAACCGTTTGCTCACGATGCTGGCCATCAGTTGAGCCGGCCCGACGGTTGCCAGAACGGCGAATCCGCAGAGCACGATGAGCAAACGAAAGTCGTGCAGACTGAGGAACATGAGAGCCGCGGCAACGAAGATGTTCAACACGAGTCCAGAGAGCCCAACGGCCGCGAAGATTGTTAGCTGCCAGCGAAGCGGCAGGCGCGTGGTCCAGCGGGGTGCAAGCATGGCGGCGGCGCCGACCACCACTCCTGTAAGTCCGAGCGTGATGCC
>JBDUAL010000426.1:0-2747 GCA_040004685.1 Anaerolineaceae bacterium
GACCGAGCGCCTCGAGCGCGACCGCCAACGTGCGCGTGCTCAGGCAGGTCCAGCGGAGCGGCGAGTCCGGATCGCCGGGCGCCGTCGGCTCCACGAGCGCCTCCAGGTCCCGCAGCAAGGTGGGGTGGTGCGTCGTCGCCCGCTTACGCCCCGCGCCGGGTTTGCGCACCCGGTCCCTCGGCACGGGGGCGTCGGCGTCAAGCTCCCGCAGCCCGCGACCGACCGTCGCGGGCGAGAGGCCCGTCGCGCGGGCCACCACGGCAATGCCGCCGTACCCGAGCGCCCGCGCTTCCGTCGCCGCCCACCGCCGCCGCGACCGCTCGGTGAACACCGCGCGCAGGGCCGCATGCTTCGCGCGCAGCGTCGCGACAGGCATGGCATCACCGTACCACGCCGCTTCCGAACGTACAAGTTACTTCCTACAGTTATTTCCTGACAGTCCCTTAGCGTAGAGTATCGTTGCGCCCTTCCTATCGCCGCGATGTATCTCCGCCTGCGATTGGAGCATCAACTGTTTGAAGGCCCACGTGCTGCCCTGGAATGAGTTGTCGACGCGAGGGGCGGCGAACCAGGCGCGAACGACGTTCACCGCCCGAGTCATCTGGAAGAGGCGTGAGGATGATCGTTCTTCTCGCCGGAACGCAACGGCGTGTCCAGAGAGCGTTGCGTAGCTCATGAAATGTCCTCCGGAATCTAGATATTTGCGCAATGTCTTCTCCAGCCTGTACTCAACTCGGCTCAGGATGCCATGCGTGACCTGACGGATTCATCCATCTCGGTGCGGCGCGGGCCCTCGAGCGGAGGCAGCGGGGCGCGAGTGGGACGCAAGGCCGTCGACACCGTCGTACTCGGACTCCGAAACTCCCTGAAATCGGGGCGGCACCCATGCGTGGTGAGGAAGTTCATGAACCGCTTGTAGTCTTCCACCGGCATTCGAAACAGCTCCAGGAGCCCTCGATAGTTGCCTCTGGTCGTCTCCAGTCCTCGTCTCACCATCTCGCGAATGTCATGGCGGGTGATATCCCTGTTCAGGAACAACGGATGGACGTGTTCCCAGAGGGAATGCTCGCCGCTGACCAGCGCCTGGAATAAATCATCGGCAATTTGCCGCCGACGCTCACGACCGGGTAATGTCGGCGTGGCGGAGGGGCGGACGGTCTGAGGCACCTGATCGAGCTCCACGGGGACACCCGTCAGCGCCATCGACACCAACTGCTCGATTACATTCTGGAGCTCCCGCACGTTGCCCGGCCATCGGTGTGCGGCCAGCGCGTTCCACACCTCGTCACTGAATACGACGGCTGGCCCGAAGCGCGCGACGAACGCCTCCGCAAGCGGTCGGATCTCATCCGTCCGGTCGCGAAGGGGCGGCACGTGGAGATGGATCACCCGCAGCCGATACAGCAGGTCTTCGCGGAACAGACCGGCGCTGACCATATCGGAGAGGTTGCGGTTCGTGGCCGCAATCACGCGGACGTCCGCGATGGTTTTGCCGCCGCGATCCTCGCCGACTGCCTGAATTTCACCGGTCTCGAGAAAGCGCAGCAGCATGGCCTGCATCCGCAGACTCATCTCGCCGACCTCGTCGAGGAACAACGTACCGCGGTGAGCCCGTTGAAGGGTGCCGACTTTATCGCGAAGCGCGCCGGTGAAACTCCCTTTGACGTGCCCAAACAGCTCGGATTCCAGCAGCGATTCGGTCACGCCGGCGCAATTGACCGCGACGTACTGCGCGTTCCTGCGATTCGAGTGAACGTGGACGTAGCGAGCGATCAGATCTTTTCCTGTGCCGCTTTCTCCGGTAATAAGTACCTTGGCCGGACTCGCGGCTGCCCGTTCTGCGAACTGCAGGAGGCGACTCATCTGAGCATTCGCGACGATGATCTCGGGCGCCCCTTCGTAGCTTTTCAGGCGCGTTGCACTCGATCCCCATTCCGATGACATGTTACGGACTCCTTGTCCCACTTCTCCGCCGGCTTGGCGAAGGGCGCAGCCAAGCACAACCGCACGATGGCTGCCAAGTGGTAATGTCCCGTAAGATGTTGAAAATTAACCGCTTACTAGCATAACTAATTTGGTGCTGAAAAGTCAGCTGTTCCACTTAGATACATAAGTTCTGAAAAAATCACGCTAAACTATTTAGAATGTGTAACTTATACTGTCGTCCTATATTAGCACAAATAATGCCATATTAGTACTATATATGACATTAACGTCTATTAACGACCGTGAGATCAGGGTCGAACTCCCTCCGGCTATACATCAGTTCGAACCCATGGGTCGCGCCTCCGAGTGGAACGGCATTGTCTGTGTCAAAAACAGTAGGCGGAACAGCGCTCGAGCGCGAGAAGAGTTCCCGCCAGTTCACTTCCCTCGCGAACAAGGTGACAACAGAGAGGAACGCACTCGTCGCGAAGATGAGATTGCCTGACAGGAGGAAGAAACTTCCGTAGAGAACCAGGCCCCGAATCCGCGCGGGCTGGCACGAGAAACAGGCGCAGCGGCCAGCAAACGGCCGTGACGGCGCCAAGCCCGGAGAGTGTCGATGAAACGGGTAGCGGCAGGCTTTACCACGCTTCCGGCTGGGCGTGCTGCATCCAAGGCAGGACCACCCAGACGATCTGCCCTCCCACAGCGCGCAGGATGTCGTCGGCGGACCAACGGAACTTCAATTTCTGTTCGGTGCGTCGGAACGCCACCAGCTGGTGGCCGGTGATTGCCGCCCACGCGAACGTAATCAATCTGAC
>JBDUAL010000427.1:0-2740 GCA_040004685.1 Anaerolineaceae bacterium
TGGCGTCGAAGGTCAGGTCGTGATCGATGAACTGCCCGAAGAACGTTATACCCGCTCTACGACAGGCTCGTGCGGTCACCGATCTACAACCGTCTGGCGTGGGGCACCTCGCCTACCGACTACGCGAGATTCGCGGCGGCAGCGATAGCTTCCTCAGACGGCCCACTGCTCGAAGTAGGGGCCGGGACCGCAGCAGCATCTGCACAATTGCACGCGCGGTCGCGGCGCCCGACCGTCCTCGTTGATCTATCCCGCGACATGCTCGAACACGCCGGTCGTCGCATCGCGGCAGCAATCGGCGACGAGCGCCAGCTTCCGCCGCACATCCGTCTCGTGCAGGCCGACCTTTTTACTCTGCCGTTTCCAGCCAACGGATTCACGACGATCATGGGTCTCGGACTCACCCACCTCTTCGACGATCTGCCGGCGTTGGTGACGGCGCTACGAGCCCAACTGATTGCAGGCGGAGAACTTTACCTTGCCGGTCTAGTCGCCCAGACACGCCGAGGCCGCATCTACCTGAAAGTTCTAAACCAGCTGGTGAACTCGCCCCACCAAGGACCGCCGCACAACTTCATAGCGTGCTGGGAGCGCCGACGGAGTTCCATACGAAGGGCTGCATGACCTACGCGACGCTCCCGGCACTGTCCTAAGATCGAGCATCGTCGGTGGCTTGTATGTCGCAAGAGGTGGAACAGATGAAGGACCACCCGCGGCGCGAGCCGGGAGCCAGGTGTCGGGGGCGCCGCCTAGCGGGGAGCGGGTAAGTGACTTACCGCCTCGTGCCCGGTCGTGGTTCGTGCGGTTGCCCAGTGGGTGCTGGGGCGCGCCGCGGGGGACGCAGGACCAGGGCAACCCCGACCGCTGCGAGGGCGACGCCGGCCAGTGACAGGCGTGGCAATTGCTCACCGAAGAGTAGGTAGGCCTCGAAGGCTGTGGCGGGCGGAACGAGGTAGAACAGGCTGGAGACACTTGCCGCGCTGCCGCGGCGCAGAAGCAGCAGCAGGAGTAGGACAGCGCCAAGCGAGAGTGCAAGGACCAGCCACGCCAACGCGGCGATGAAGCTTGCGGTCCAGGCGATCCTGAATCGCTCGCTGGCACCGGCGGCCAGGAGCAGCACGAGCGCGGCGGCCGCGTACTGCACAGCGGTGCCGGACAGCAACGGAATCTCATCTCCGTGCCGCTTCTGGTACAGCGTGCCGGCGGTGCCCGCCGCCAATGCCACGAAGCAGGCGGCGACGCCGGCCGGCGGAAATGAAGCCACGCCTCTCGCTGCAGCCACACCGGGGGCAAGAACCAGTGCGACACCTCCGATTCCGATTCCGAGCCCGATCCACTGCGGGGTGAGTAGCCGTTCACCGAGCACCTTCGTGGCCAGGCCGGCAGTCAACACCGGTTGCAGGCTCACCACGACTGCTGCCACGCTCGCGGGCAGGCCGTCGCCGATCGCGAAGAAAACGCCGCCGAGGTAGCCGGCGTGCAGCAGCAGCCCGACTGTCGCGTCGCGGCGATACTCAGCGCGGGACGCCGGTCGCGGCGATCGGGTCAACGCCGACAGGCCCGCCAGCAAAGCGCTGGCGATACCCAGGCGGACAGCCAAGAAGGTGAACGGCTCAGCATAGGGCAGTCCGTATTTCGCGCCGATAAAGCCGGTGCTCCACAACAGGACGAAGACCAGCGGGGTGGCTGCAACGGCCATCCGACGCCCGGCGAGCAGTAGCGGCATACGTCCAGCCTTCCGCAGCCCATGCCGTCGAGTGTGGCCAGGTCGCCTCCGTAACACATCGCCGACGACAACAACCTGTACCCGCAACGACGCTTCGCGAGCTCCGCCAGCAGGCCAGCGATTTGGTTCGCCAGGCCAAGGCCGGCGAAACCATCATCGTGACCGTCAACGGCAGGGCGGTCGCCCAACTTGGCCCCGTTTGGCGCCCTAAGGCAGCGGCCATCGCCGACCGACTGGCATGCAGCCCACTCACCGACCGCGCCGCGGCCATAAACTAGGTCGGGATTCACCCGCCCCGGGCCAGATGGCCGGGCGGCCAGTGGGATGCACAGAGGATTTTATGGCGGGTGTACGGCGCGGCGGCTCGTTACACCTCGGTGAGAAGGCCAACCGGCACTGTTGCGTTGAGCCATCGCGTGAACTCGCTCCCGGAATTCTTCCTGTTTCGACGCGGCGCCAGGTACCTGTGGCCCTCAGGCGACCGTCACAGGCCGGATTGCGGCGTTCGTTGCGGCGGCACGGTCCGAGCAGAACTATTTCCGGTAACAAGATCGCGAGAACGAATAATGCACAGTGCCGGTAGATGCGTGATTCCCGTGCCGAGGTGGCCTCGTATCGGGTACGGGCCAGCCACGTTCGTGCGCTTGATCGCGATACGCCGCTGGGAAGTCGAAGTGTCGGGGTTCGGGCGGTTTCGTCCGCAGAGGTCGAGTGTGGGAATCGTGGCCATATCGTCGACGGTGAGCTCGAAACCAAGACGTCGTGATTCTGGCGGATCCGGGTAAAATTATTTCGACTTGGGGATCACGATCGTGTCGAGCTGTTCGGAACACGTGATCCGTTGTTGCGGTCGAGAACAGCGGTTTCGTTTGACCACGACGGCGCGCTAACGGGCGGGCGGGATGACGGGCAGCCAGGTCCGGTCACATGCAACTGGGGGCTGCGTGGGTGCAGCATCTGCAATCGATCGGACGGCTCGATCAGGTCCCGCAGTACGTTCGGTACTTGCCGAAG
>JBDUAL010000428.1:0-2738 GCA_040004685.1 Anaerolineaceae bacterium
AAACGGCTGGACGAGATACTCGCGAAGAGCCTCAACTCCGCTTCTTTGGAGAGAGTCCCGGCCCAATCGCTCGATATCGTTGAGGAGCCGGTCTGCGCGCTCTGCGGCGGTGCAGGCTTCGTCCGCCGCGACCGGCCCGTCGACCATCCGCGCTTCGGCAGGGCGGAACCCTGCGAATGCGTCCTTGATGAGGAGACCGACGTTCGCCGCGCCCGGCTAGAACGCATAAGTAACCTCGGTTCCCTGACCCGCTTCGCCTTCACGAACCTGATCCCCTCCGGTCGAACTGGGCAGAACGACTACTTTCTCAGTGCCTTCAACGCGGCGAAGACGTTTGCGGACGACCCGAGAGGCTGGTTGGTCTTCAGTGGCGGCAGCGGTACTGGCAAGACGCACCTCGCCGCGGCCATCGCCAACGAGCGCATCGCACGCGGGGAGGCGGTGCTCTTCATGGTCGTCCCGGACCTCCTCGACCACCTTCGCGCGAGCTACGACGCATCGCTTGACGAACTCGGCTACGAACAGATCTTCGACCAGGTGCGTAACGCGCCATTGCTGATTCTCGATGACATCGACGCTTCTGCTGGTACGCCCTGGGCGCGCGAAAAACTCTTCCAGATCGTCAATCATCGCTATAACGCCGAGTTGCCGACCGTTTACACGACCTCGCAGCGTCCAGCACAGCTCGACGATCGGCTCTCCACACGGCTCACCGATTCCGCATTGTCGACGGTGCTGGTGCTTCAAGGGCCGGTGAAAGGCGGCTATCGGCAGGTGGGAGGAATGTCTCGCGAACGCCTTGAAGAGATGCAGTTCCGCGACTTCCAGGATCCGTCTAAAGCGACCTCCGAGGAGTTGGCGTCCCTTCGAAGCGCGATCCTTGCCGCCAAGGACTTCGCGGACGGCCCTGGCGGCTGGCTGGTCATCCTTGGAGCGAACGGTTGCGGTAAGACGCACCTCGCGGCGGCGATCGCGAATAAGGTGTTGGCGAACGGCGGCAAAGTGTTTTTTGCGGTCGTCCCGGATCTCCTGGACCATCTGCGCACCTCGTTCGCTCCCGGCAACGAAGCCAGCTACGACGAAACGTTCCACGAAGTACGTGGCGCCGACCTGCTTATCCTGGACGACCTGGGTGCTCAAAAGTCTTCGCCCTGGGCGGAGGAGAAGCTCTACCAGATCGTGAACTATCGGACGTTGATGCAACTGCCGACCGTCGTAACAACTGACGTCATGCCAGAGAGCATGCGCAGCGCTTACCCGCGAATCGCGGCGCGCGTACTCGATCCGCTTTCGGGCAATAAGATCGAGATCCTCGCACCCCACTACACCCTGGGCCGCGCCGCTTCCGCACCGCCCGGCGGCGGACGCCCGCGCAAGGCTCCCGGTAACCGTTAAGCAGTGACGATGCGGCGAGCAGCGGCCTTCTTCTGGGCGTGCATCCTCTTCTCCGTGGGCACTGGAGTTTTTGCCTGCAATGCGGTCGACTGGTCTTCAGCGGTGCGCGTCGACGACGGAATCACACATACCAGCATTTCGATCACCGACCCTCAAACGAGCGACATCCTCGCCACCGTCACTGCTTTGGCGCGGACGGCTCTGGTGCCAAAGCAAGCCGCCACGCCTACAATCGTGCCTCCGATGGCGGCGGGCGGGATCAACCTGGATGGCGCGTCCTACCGTGTCAACGCAATCGCCGACCCCGAACCCGCGGGCTTCTTCAAGCCTGCCGCCGGCAAACGCACGGTTGCGCTGAACGTTACGGTAACCGCGGGAGACAAGACTCTGGCGTACGGGTTCACGCAGTTCCGGCTGATTGACGCGCAGGCGAAAGAGTACACTTGGGCGCTCGGCAACAACGAACCGAAGTTTGAGCAGGGCACACTTCAACCCGGCCAATCGAAATCGGGGTGGATGGCGTTCGCCGTGCCCGCCGATGTCAAGCCCGTCGCTGTTCTCGTCCAGCCGACTGGCGCGGGCCCGAAAGTTGCGGTCTCGGCGCTGCCTTAACCTTCGAGCCGCTATTCGAACGCTGGCATCCGGCGGTACTCCGAGAGGGACATTCCGGCCTGGTCTCGCCCGGAGAGAATCGGGTCGGCGGACGGCCACTCGATGCCAATCTCAGGGTCGTCCCAGGCAACGGTTCCTTCTGACGATGGTGTGTACAGGCCAGTGCACTTGTACTGCACCTCGGCGAACTCCGAAAGGGTCGCGAAACCGTGTCCGAAGCCAGCGGGCACCATGATCTGGCGCATATTCCCTGCGTTCAGTTCGGCGCTCACCCACTGCCCAAATGTCGGAGATGAAACGCGGAGGTCCACTGCCACATCCAGGATCGCGCCCACCGTGCAGCGCACGAGTTTCCCCATCGGGGCCGTCGCATCCTGGTAGTGGAGCCCGCGTAGCACTTTCTGGGCAGAGCGTGAGTGATTGTCCTGGACGAAGGCGTAGTCCAGGCCGGCCTCGGCGTAGCGCTCCTGGTGCCAGACTTCAATGAAGAATCCTCGCTCGTCGCGAAAGAAGTCGGTATCGATGAGAACGACGCCGTCCAGCTTCGTCGGAGAAACACGGATGGCCATGGGGTGCTCCTTACCAGCGGGCGGCTGGGGCTAGAGTTCGTCGATGGGTTCGAAGATGTTCGGCATCGCCCGGTACGCGGGGCGAGCGTTTTCGAGGAGTTCCATCCACGCTATGTTGTAGTACTTCGGGTGGCCCAGTGATTCCACCGGCACTCTGCCGTA
>JBDUAL010000429.1:0-2733 GCA_040004685.1 Anaerolineaceae bacterium
TGACAGCGAACAACGAAGTCGGGACAATTCAGCCGATCGCGGAGATTTCGCGAATCGCGCGAGCGAACAACCCCCGAGTTTTGATTCACACGGACGCCGTGCAGGCCGCGGGAGCGATCGATGTCACCCCGGCGAACCTGGGAGTGGACCTGCTCAGCATCGCGGGGCACAAGCTCTACGGTCCGAAAGGTGTGGGACTGCTCTACATAAAGAGCCGCACGCCATGGCAACCAATGCTCCTAGGCGGCAGCCAGGAGAAAGAGCGTCGCGCGGGCACTGAGAACCTGGCGGGCATCGCCGGGCTGGCGGCCGCGATGCAGCTCGCATGGGCGGAGCGAGATGAGCGCACCACGCACCTGCGGCGCCTCCGCGATCGTCTGCTGTTCGGCATCCCTGAACGCGTGCCTGACACGGTGATCACCGGACCGGTGGACCCCGGCGGGCGCCTAGCCAACAGTTTCAGCTGCTCTTTTCGTAACGTTGAAGGCGAAAGCGTGCTGCTCGCGCTTGACCTGGCTGGCATCGCGGCGAGTTCGGGAAGCGCCTGCACTACGGGGGCGCTCGAACCGTCACACGTGCTCACCGCGATGGGTATCGATCCTGATCTGGCCCACGCTTCGCTCCGCCTGACTCTCGGCATGGACAACACCGACGAGCAGATGGACCGCGTTCTGGAGGTGCTTCCCGAAGTTGTTGCGCGGTTGCGCGCACTTGCTGGTTAGCGGCGAGGAGCAATCCGTGCGAATCGGGCAACGCAACAGAAACTCATCGCCAAAACTCCGCAAGCGCGGGCTACACTATTTTGCATGGAGCAACGGATTCAGCTGACCACGGCACGTGACGGCACGCAGATAGCTTTCGCCATGTCGGGATCTGGCCCGTTGTTGATTTCGGTGCCTTCGCCGCCGGATAACCATCTGCAGTTGGAGTGGGAAGACCCGGATCGGCGCCGCGGGCTCGAACATCTCTCGTCCTACCGGCAGCTCGTTCGCTTCGATGGCCGCGGAACGGGACTCTCGGATAGGGACGTGACGAATTTCTCCCTGGATGCTCGCGTCAGCGACCTCGAAGCAGTGGTCGATCGGCTCGGTGTCCAACAGTTTGCGCTGATGAGCGGCGGGCACGGCAACCAGGTTTCAGTCACCTACGCCGCACGCCATCCGGACCGGGTTACGCACCTGATCGCGGTTAACCCGTTTGCTCGCGGTTCGGAGTTTATGACTGCAGAACAGCTGGCAATGTTTGACCAGATGCTGCGGACGGACTTCCATCTTTTCAGCGACGTGTTGGGCGCCAAGATGTTTGGATGGGGCACGGAGGAGGGACCCCGATATGCTTCCTATTTTCGCGCCTGTGTTGAACCGTTGACGGCTTCAGCTCTCTACAAGGCGATGCTCCCGGTGGATTTGACGGAAGACCTGGACCGCATCTCCTGCGCCGTCCTTGCGATTCGTCCCGCCGAATCGCAGATGGGCACCGCAACATCCATGCGCTCCTTCGTTTCGGCAATCCCCGGACTGGAGTTTGCGGCCATTTCTGGTGCTTCCGTGGAAGGAACGACCAGCGAGATGATCGGGCGGATCGGTGACTTCTTCTCGGAGTCGTGGCCGGCTCCGGCCTCTGTGGCTGCGCGACAGAGCGATGAACGGGGCGCTCTCGAGTTTCGCACGGTGTTCTTCACGGATATCGAGAATCACACCAGCATGATGCGTCGCCTCGGCGACGCAGCCGGGCGCGATGTTCTTCGGCTGCACGAAGACACCACGCGGGAGGCGCTTCGCAGGTTTGGGGGTACCGAAGTGAAGACGATGGGCGACGGCTTCCTCGCCTCATTTCGCTCCATTCAGCGCGCTCTGGATTGCGCGGTGTCGCTTCAGCGGAGTCTCTCGTCTGCCAGCGAGTCCCTCCCTGACGGCGTGCGGATCCGCGTCGGAATCAACGCCGGGGAGCCGATTGAGGAGGATGGCGACCTCTTCGGTTCGTCGGTCATCACCGCCGCGCGGATCGTCGCCCTCGCGGAGGGCGGCGAGATCCTTGTCTCAAACGTTGTTCGGGAATTGGTCGCAGGCAAGGGCCGATTGTTCGCAGACCGCGGCCACCACGTGCTTCGGGGATTCGATGAGCCGGTGCGTATCTGGTCGCTTCTCTGGGAGCAGACCTAGGAGCCAGCCTTCGATTTTCGAAGCGCTTCCCTCAACTTCGTGGTGAGCTGTTCCGCCAATTCGGGATGGCCATGGAACTGGGCGGGCGTATTCTGGAACAGATCAACGTGCCATGAGTCGCCGTGCCTTGTCGCCACAAGCGTTTGAATTGCATTGAGGGCTGGGACGATGTCCTCCTGGCCGGCCGGGACGAGGCCTGACACGGCGCGAACGATGGCTACCCCAGCTGCGAGTAACCGCACCTCCTCCACGTCGCCCACGTACGCGGGCGTTGGGTGATCTCGAAAGATCGGCACGAGATGCGCGGCGATGCCGTCGGCGCCTGTGACCTGGCTGCCATCGAAGCCGACCATGCTGCCGGTCGCCGCGAACAGCGCAGCGAAGTCGCTCGCACTGCGCCGATTCCAAGCGTCGAGGACGGCTCTGTACAGCCGTTCGACGCTGGTCCCATCTGTTAGCTCGTTCTGATCCACGGCGGGCCACTCCTCGGGGTGCGAGGCAGTACGGGAATGAGCGCTACGTCAGCGCGGCGGTCTTGCGGTTGCCGCTGAACAGCTTGCGGAACTTCGCC
>JBDUAL010000430.1:0-2731 GCA_040004685.1 Anaerolineaceae bacterium
CGACCCGATTTGGTCTCACCAACGTGGCGCTGGCGAACACGGCAAGATTCTGCGTCAGCGAAACCACCGGGGCGGGCTCTTTCAACGCTTCACGCAGCGACTCCTGGAAGTACGTACCCTTCAGAACAGCGCGCTTGTCGTCTTCGGCCGCGTGCAGCGGACCCTTCAACAGCCGATCGATGTCGGCATGATCCTGCCACAGCGTCAAGAACTTGGAGAAGGCGGTGCCCGAGCGGATTGCCTGGGCCATCAGCACCGCATTCAGACCACCTGCCGAGGCGCCCGTCATGACATCGATCAACGCTTCGCGCTGGAAGCCGCAGCCTTCGAGCAGATCACCCCAGAAGCCATCCCCGCAGCGCAGGCAATCGATCTCACTGACCGCTCCACCGATCCACACGGCGAGGCTGACACCGCCGTTCATCGACAGCGCCAGGCGCAGCTGCCGAGTCTTGTCGCCGGTGTGCGAGGACCCGTCGGTCATCTCGGCACCATACCCGGCTCGCGAACTCAGGGCTTGCTGTCGGACCACCGCCGAATCGTGCTGACATCGACCACAAACCTGACTGCGTCGTCAGGCGCCCAATGACGTGACGCGTCCGCCAGACAGTCGACGATCAGATCGGCCACAGCTTCGGAGTGTTCGATCACTACGTGCACGAGCAATTCGTCGTGCAGGCACAGAACGATTCCAGCATCGAGCGTCTCCGCCCTCGCCCGAACCATCGCGGCCCACACTTTGAAGAATTCCGCTGCAGCTCCCTGCACCATGGCGTTGCGCCCGTAACGCCCTCGAGCAGCTGCGCGACTGCGGTTGTCGCGATCGTCGGGGTCGGCGCGACTCGAACCCATGCGGATCAAACGACCGCCGTGGGTGCGAATGTCCCGACCGACCTGGCCGGCGAGATCGGCCTCGGTGAGGTATCTCATCGCAACCGGATACGCCAACTCCAGTCCTCGCAGTGCCGTTGCCCCGTGGCCGGTCGTCTGTCCATACATGGCGCCGAGCACGGCAACCTTTGCGGTAGCGCGATCAACACCGAGTTGCTCGGCGACGGGCAGATACATGTCATCCTCTGCCGTTGCCTTCGCCAGAGCCCGGTCGCCAGAGACTGCGGCGAGGATTCGCGGTTCGATCTGCCCGAGGTCGGCGCGTACGAACACATGCCCGGCTTCGGCGATAACTGCTGATCGTAAGTGGGCCGGCATGTTGTGCAGACCGGCTGAGGCAGTCATCCGACCGGCGGCACCATCGCAAGCAGACCAGTCGCCCCGAAGTCGCCCGTCGCTGCCAAGGTGCTCGTCGAGCCAGCCATACCCGAACGTTGTGGCGATCCGTTCGGCCTTGCGCCATTCCAGCAAGGCATCGATCAGCGGGTGCGTTCCGCTGATTTCCTCCAGTCTCCAGGCGCGGGTGTCAGGCAGTTCGACACCGATGCCGCGCAAAAGCGATTTCACTTGCGCTGGATTGCGCAGATCGCAGCTTGGGTTGGACGAGTGACGCAGCACGCGTTCGTCGCGCGCTCTGCGCTGCTCGGCGGCTTCTGCCTCAGTTCTCGGACGCGAACCGATTGAGGAGGCGACGATCGACTCGGCCTCGGCACGGTCCATCGGCAGACCGTCGAACGAGAGCTCGGTGCACAACAATGTCGCGGCAGACTCGGAGCGAGCAACCGAAGGAGCCTTTGGTCGGTCGTCGAGGCCAGCGAGACGAGCCTGTTGCTCGATCGCAACCTCGGCGGCGAGCTGCGCCCATCGAGCGAGACGCGTGGTCGTCCAGGCGAAGTCGTGCTCCAACCATTCCGGTTTCAGATATCCGTCGTCTCGAACCGCCTCGTCGGGCTCACTGTCGTCGGGTTGCGTGAACAGGTCGACCGCGGCAACGACGGGCATTTCGTCGGTGCTCGAGCCATGAAGGGATGCCCAGGCCCGCGCCGGATCCATGCGCCACCCTCCATCCAAGAGCCGCTGGACCGCTGCTATGTCCCACGACTTGGTCAGCCGCACGCCTCCGGCGACGAGTAGCGATACCGTGTCACTCCCCCACACCACCCATCGGGGGCGGAACTGCTCTTCGACAAGGCGCACCACTTCCATCGGGCGTTCGCTGGCCACTGACAGGCACGATCCATCAAGTGTCGCCACAGCAAGTCCGACGTCGGGCGACACGCTGAGGGCCAGAAATCCGCCGCGTCCGAGGCCGGCCAGGCGCAGATCGTCGGCGATCGTGTTCTCGCTCGACGCCCGACCTATATCCACAGATCCACCGTACGGTGCGTTCCGCGGCGTGGCTGTAAATGGGCGCGATTCCAGCCATACCAGGCGTATTGCCGCGCCCAAGCTGCCCGACTGGGCGCGATTCCAACCTCCCCAGGCGGGCGTATTGCCGCGCCCAAGCTGCCCGACTGGCGCGATTCCAGCCGCACCAGGCGTATTCCCGCGCCCAGGGACCCGATCAGCCGACGGTGCCCGACTTGAAGCTGAGCCGCAACTTCGTCCGATAGGCGATGATCGCGCCGGCCTCGATCAGCACATCCATCTCGATCACCTCGGCGACACGCAGGTCCTTGTACGATTTCGACGCTTCGCGCACGGCATTCTGTGCGGCAAATTCCCACGAGTCGCTGCTCGAGCCGATCAATTCGACGACCTGATACACGCTGTCATTCATGTCAGTGCTCCTTGCACAGGTTGGTACTTCACAGAGATCGCCAGCTCGGTGGTCAGCCGG
>JBDUAL010000034.1:0-9134 GCA_040004685.1 Anaerolineaceae bacterium
GGCTCGTGGATGCAGCGCACGGTGCAGGCATCCCCGTGATCTCCGTCCCCGGCCCCTCAGCGCTTTCCGCGGCGCTTTCGGTCTCGGGCTTCGAAGGGAGCGACGCGCACTTTCTCGGCTTTCTCCCGCGCGGCGCTGCCGAACGAAGGACGCTGCTCTCGGCCGCTGCAGGGAGCGCGTCTGTACTCGTCTTTTTCGAAAGTCCCAACCGGCTTGCCGCCGTGCTTGCAGAACTTGCGGAGGTTCTTCAGAACCCCGAGGTCGCGGTCTGTCGCGAGTTGACGAAGCTTCACGAGGAGGTGGTTCGTGGACGCGCGTCGGAACTGACAGGGCGTTACATGGCCACGCGCGGAGAGTGCACCGTGGTTGTTCGGATTGAACCACGCGCGAACGATGACCTGGACCTCGTGCGGGCCTACATGGCCGAGATGCAGCGTGCGGGCGCGAGGCGAGCGGGCGCCGCGGCTGAGGCGGCAAAACGATTCACCGTTGCCCGGGATGCGGCCTACGGGATGTGGGACGAAACTTGATTCGCAGTCACTTTCCAGCCCTATGGTAGACTCGACGCATCTCCAATCCCGGGTGTTGTGTGTCTGAACGGATCCTCGTTTGCGTGGCGTGGCCATATGCAAACTACCTTTTGCACGTCGGGCAGGCGGCCGGAGCGTACCTGCCGGCGGACATCTTTGCGCGCTATCATCGGTTACGCGGCGCTGAAGTGGTGATGGTCTCAGGTTCTGACTGCCACGGTACGCCGATCACGGTGGCGGCAGACAAGGAGGGCGTGGAACCCCGAGCGATCGTGGACCGCTACCACGCGAAGATCGTGGAGACCTGGGAGCGGTTCGGAATCGACTTCGACCTGTACACGACGACGCTCACTGAGAACCACTATGCCGTAACACAACGGGTGTTTCTGCGCCTGCTCGAGACCGGATTGCTCTACCCACGGACGGAGGATCACCTCTTCGACCCAAAGGCGCAGCGCTTTTTGCCCGACCGTTACGTCGAAGGGACGTGCCCGATCTGCGGCTATCTCGAAGCGCGCGGCGACCAGTGCGACAGTTGCGGTTCGATGCTCGACGCAGTCGATCTCCTGAGCCCCCGCAGCAAGATGACGGGCGCTACGCCGGAATTGCGGCCTTCGGAGCACTACTTCCTCAAGCTCTCGGCCCTCGAGGAGCGTCTGAAGGAGTGGGTCGGAACCAGGGAGGGCTGGCGAAGGAACGTCCTCAACTTCACGGTCGGTTCGCTGACGGAGGGTCTCAAGGATCGCGCGATCACGAGGGACATCAGTTGGGGGGTCCCGGTTCCGGTTGAGGGCTACGAATCGAAGCGAATCTATGTCTGGTTCGACGCGGTGATCGGCTACCTGTCCGCCACCATGGAGTGGGCGGCGCGGATGGGACACCCGGAAGCCTGGAAGCCATTCTGGGAAGAGCCCGAGACGAAGTCGTACTACTTCATCGGCAAAGACAACATCGCGTTCCACACGATCATCTGGCCGGCGATGCTGATGGGCTACGGTGGCCTCAACTTGCCGCACGATGTTCCGGCGAACCAGTACGTAAACTTCTCGGCGGGGCAAAAGCAGAGCAAATCCAAGGGGACCGGCACCTGGATGCTCGACCTATTGGATGTCTACGACGCCGACGTGGTGCGGTTCTACCTCACGACGATCATGCCTGAGACGAGCGACTCCGAGTTCCGCGAGGAGGAGCTGATCCGCGCGAACAACGACGTGCTCATTGCCACGTGGGGGAACCTCGCGAACCGCACGATCTCCATGATCCACCGCAACTTTGATGGCGTGGCGCCCGAAGTGACCACTCTCGCTCCCGAAAGCGCGGCACTTCTTACGGCCGCTGAGGCCGCCTTTGACTTAGTGGGGGCAGAATATGCCGCCTGCCACTTTCGCAACGCACTTGGGGAGACCTTGCGTCTCGCACAATCCGCGAACAAATACCTTGACGATCGCGCGCCCTGGAAGGCCGTCAAGACAGACAAGCCACACGCGGCCGAGACGCTGATAACCACACTGAACGTGATCAACGCACTGAAGACGTTGCTCCATCCTGTCCTCCCATTCTCGACGGCACAACTCCACCGGGACCTGTCTCAGGCCGGTGGGTTAACGGACCAAGGCTGGCGTTACGCCGCAGTCCCCGGCGGGACCCGGCTGGCGGCGCCCCGTCCGCTTTATGCGAAGATCGACACGACGGTCGAGGTTACTCGAGCGTGACGCTCGCTTTCGACACCCACTGTCACCTACAGGACCCGGCGTTCGACCACGATCGCCCGGCCGTGCTACGGCGGGCCCAAACAGCGGACGTTGCCGGCATGCTGCTTTGCGGATATGACCGCGACTCGAACATGCAGGCGCTGGCCATCGCCGCGCGTCACCCAGCGGTCTTTGCCGCCGTCGGATTTCATCCGCATGAGGCTGGACGGGTGAGCGCGGGGGACCTGGAGACGCTCGCGGTCCTCGCATCACGGGACGATGTATCCGCGATCGGGGAGATCGGGCTGGATCACTTCCGCGATCATTCGCCCCACGCTGACCAGCTGCGGGTGCTGGAGGCTCAACTGGCGATCGCTGCTGCGGTGGGGAAACCGGTCTCTATCCATTCACGCTCGGCTGAGGACGCCTGCTATGCCCCATTGAGCGCCTACGCGGCCGCGCGAAACTGGCGCACGGGGGAGACTCCGGTGGGGATCATGCATTGCTTCGGCGGGACGCTGGAACAGGCGCAGAAGTATATGAACGTAGGCTTCCTGATATCGATCGCTTGCCCAATCACCTACCCTGCGAATGACGAAGCCCGGCGAGTAGCCTCCGGACTTCCACTTGAGGCAATTGTGGTTGAAACCGATTCCCCGTATCTGCCGCCGCAGAAGCTGCGCGGCCGCCGGAATGAACCTGCCAACATTTGGCGCGCTATCGAAGCGGTGGCGTTGGCGCGCGGCGAAGAAGTAGATGCAATCGCAGCCGCAACGACGCAGAATGCTTGCCGGCTGTTTGGCGTAACACTTTCAGTTCGCGTGGAGGCCTTGTGACGCAGTTACAGACGGCGACAAGCCTGTACGGACCGGTCGCAGAAGACATGGTGCTCGTCGAAGACCTTTTAGAATCGACCAAGCGGGCCGACCTCGCGCCCCTAAAGCGCATGCTGGATCATGCCCTCGGCGCGCGCGGCAAACGCCTGCGACCAGCGCTCGTGCTGCTCGCCGGGAACCTTGGGAGCTACGATCTGAACAAGCTTGTGCCCCTGGGCACGGCGATCGAGTTGTTACACACGGCGAGTCTCGTCCACGACGACGTGGTGGATGGCGCAGAAAGCCGCCGTGGCCGGGCGACGACGAACAGCATCTTCGACAACGCGATCACGGTACTGCTGGGAGACTACATCTTTGCGAATGCCGCCGAGATGGTGACCCGGACGGGCAACCTCCACGTAACACGCCTGTTCGCCCTGGCGCTCATGAAGATGACGAGTGGCGAGCTCGACCAGGACGCGGCTGCGTTCGACGTTGGCAAGGACATTCAGAATTACCTGGCCCGGATCGGAGGCAAGACTGCTTCGCTCTTCGCCGTGGCCACGGAGGGTGGAGCGAGCCTCGGCAATAGCCCCGAAAACGTGGTTGACGCGCTGCGTGTCTACGGCTGGAGCCTTGGCATGGCGTTCCAGATCGTTGATGACATCCTGGACTTCACGGGTGACGAAGCGTTGATGGGCAAGCCAGTTGGCAGTGATCTGCGCGAAGGCACGATAACGCTGCCCGGCCTCCTCCTTTTGGAGCGGTACCCTACGGACAACCCCATCAAGAAGTTTTTCACTGCCAAACGGTCTCGCGAAGAGCGCCTACAGGAAGCCATCGCGATGATTCGCTCGACCGAGGTGCTCGAAGTGTCGATGGAGATGGCGCGCGACTATGTGCGCCGTGCCGCAGAGGTTCTCGCCGTCCTGCCGGACTCCGATACGAAGCGGTGCCTCGTCGACCTTGGACAGTACGTGTTGAATCGCAAGAGCTAGAACCAGTTCGTCCCGCCAAAGAGCAAAGGAATCCTGCTTTCGCCGGGTTGCTCTCGGGTAAGCGTGATCTATGACTGGCTATGGAACGAAGTTGTTCGCTGACGGCGTTCTCTTCCGGAGCACGCGACCCTTTTCGACCGCTTGTTCCACTTCCTGCGGTCGAATGGCATTGCCGTACATGTCGCTCAGGTCACCGGACATCGCGGCAACAGCCATATCCTGCATCTCTTCCTTCTCACCCTTGCTTTTTCTGCGTCTCGGTTCCGGCTTGTCGATCTCCGGGTGCTCGTTGGGCCGCCCGCTGGAGACCAGCTTGTTGACCTTCGTACCAAGGTGGTAGAACTTTCCGTCGTCCGGAATCCGGCGCGGGTAGCCATCGCGAAAGGTGAACGCGGTGAAGGACGTGGGCATGATGCGGCCGGCGTCCTTGTAACACTGCGGGCAAGGGACCGGTTCCGTCGCCTCGCGCATTGGCCGGAGCTCTTCAAAGATGCCGTTGCACGGCGAGCAGAAGTATTCGTAGAGCGGCATGAGCAACCATTTCTGGGGGAGTTAGACTAATTGTACATCGTCTGGGCGGTCTGCTGCCGGGATGAACCGCGGCAGCCGCGCGACCTGATCAAGGTACTTGCCGGTGTTGGGTTCGCGGTCCAGGACGTAGCGAATGAGTTCGGCGAGGGCCGACTGCACCTCGCGAGCCAAAGATTCGTGCAACCGCAGGGCCGCGAACGCCTCCAAGCGGACGGAGCGGGCGTAGCGGAGTACTTTGATGGCGCGCACGGAGATAACTCGGCCGGCGCCAGCAACGGCCCGACAGTCTGAGCAAACGAACCCGCCAGCGGATGCCGAGAGAAGAACGTCGGCTTCTGGCAGGTGCCTGGCGCAGATCGCGCAGACGTCTAGCTGAGGTTCGTAACCCATGAGTCCGAGCAGCTGTAGCTCGAAGTAGCGGACCGTGTGGAGCGGAGCTTCCGCGTCCAACGCATCCAACACGTCCACGAGCAACTCGTAAAGCTCGCGGTGTTCTTGACGCTCCGCCGTGAAGCGCACGACCAGTTCGGCGCAGTACACGGCGGCGCCGCACCGGTCCAGGTCCTCGCGCAGCGCGCGGTAGCCGGTGATAGTTTCAGCCTGGGTAAATACGTCGAGGGTTCGGCCCTGGGCGAGGAGCAGTTTGCTGCGAGTAAGCGGCTCCAGATGGCCGCGCATGTGGCTGCGGGCTTTTCTCACGCCTTTCGCGACGGCGTCGAACTTACCTTCGGTGGGGCTGAAGACAGTGAAAATGGTGTCCGCCTCGCCAATGTTCCGGCGGCGGAGGATGACGCCTTCTGTGGTGTAGACCCTCGGACGTTGGCCCACGTTAGAGCTCCTGACGTCCTTCGAGGGCGCGAGAGAGGGTCACGTCATCGGTGTATTCGAGGTCTGCGCCGCTGGGAAGGCCACGCGCGAGACGGGTAACGCGAACGCCGGCCGGACCGATCAAGCGTTGGATGTACATCGAAGTCGCTTCACCTTCAAGGCTGGGGTTCGTAGCCATGATGACTTCCTTGACCTCTCCGGACTGAAGCCGTGTCACCAACTCGCGCAGATGAATGTCCTCGGGACCGATTCCATCCATGGGGTTCAGCACGCCGTGGAGGACGTGGTAGAGGCCGCGGAACCCTCCAGCCCGTTCGAGCGCCGTAATATCGAGCGGCTGTTCGACGACGCAGATCATCGACCGGTCGCGACGCGTGTCGAGGCAGTATGAGCACGGATCAGATTCGGTAATGTTGATGCAGACGGAGCAGAAGACGATGCGCTGCTTGACTTCTGTGAGCGCGCCAGCCAAAGCCATCGCCTCCTGTTCAGGCGCGCGAAGAATGTGATATGTCAGCCGTTGGGCCGATTTCGGGCCGATGCCGGGAAGCTTGTGGAAAGCTTCGATCAGCCGGGTAATGGGTTCTGGGGTCCCTGACCCAGCTTCTGCCACGGAGGCTTAGCCGAGGCCCAGGCCGGGGAGGTTCAACCCACCGGTGATTGCGCCAAAGGACTGCGCCTGGAGTTCGTCCGCACGGGTGGCGGCGTCGGCGATAGCGGCCATGATCAGGTCCTGCAACATCTCCACGTCGTCAGGGTCGACGACTTCTGGTTGGATAGTGATGCCGAGGATCTTCTGTTCGCCGGACATCTTGACTCGAATAGCACCGCCACCGGCGGTTCCCTCTATTTCGGTTGCTTGGAGCTCCTGCTGTGCTTTGGCGAGCATCTCCTGTGCCGCAGCGAGAGGGTTGGCGCCTCCACCGCCCATGGAAGCACGACCGGGCAGGCCGCCGCCGGCGCCGCCGCGCCTCAGATAGCGGTTGTTTCCACTGGTTTTCGCCATTACTGATCCTTCCCTACCGGCACTCCACCGATCTCCCGGGCGGTTGCCGCCAGGTGCCCTGCCTTCGGCGCACGCTTCGCTTGTGAATCTTGGTCGACGAGCCGCACTTTCATACGCATTGCCCTTCCAAGGATAATGTGCGCCTGCTCTTCGACCAGCGTTCGGCAGTCCGTGTCCACTTTCTCCATGTGCATGGGATGAGGGAAGCCGAGTTCGAACTCGTCCTCACCAATCGAGAGCACCTGGCAGGAGCCGTTGAGCCAACCTGCCAGGCGAACGTTGACCAGCCGGCATCGTTCATAGAGGTCTTTTAGGAACTTCTCACCGTCGCTTAGCGGGGTGTCGCTCGGGATGGTTCGGGGGCTTGGTTTTGCCCCAGGTGTGATCCTTGGCCCCGCAACGCCAGTCCCTGGACTCGCGGCGACTGGCGCTGAGACGGAGGCGAGAGATGCCCCGAGGATCGCTGTCGCACAGGCGATCTCCAGTGGGATGGGGCTGGCCGGGTCGAGTCGAAAGTCTGCGCGGGCGAGTTCGGCGATTGCCGTCGCGAGCGCTCTAGGGCCGCCGCCGGACTGGATGACGCTCATCGCGAGTTCGCTGCCGGGATCGCCGTCTCCCTCACCTCGTCGCAGGACGATGGCTAGCGCGTGTCGGAGGGTATCAATCGTTTCGCGTGTGAAGCGGGCGATGTCGATGCCGTCGTCCCCAATATCACGTGCGATAGAGAGGGCAGCGGCAAGGTCCTCGTCGACCAGGGCCCTGGCCAGGTGCTCAGTGCGTTCGTCCTGGACGAGTCCGAGGGCAGCCATCACATCATCGTCGGCTGGGGAATCGCCGCATTGGGCGGTCACTTGTTCGAGCAACGTGATGGCGTCGCGCAGGGCGCCACGGGAGAGTCGGCCGATCGCCCGAAACGCATTGTCCGACAGAACGAAACCTTCGCCTGCGGCAACGACTCGGAGCCGCGCCGCCATTGCTTGATCGTCGATGCGGTGGAAGTCGTACCGCTGGCAACGTGATTTCACGGTGGGAAGCACCTTATGGACGTCTGTAGTCGCGAGGATGAAGATGGCGTGCGGCGGCGGCTCTTCGAGAGTCTTGAGCAGTGCGTTGAAGGCGCCGTCTGTGAGCATGTGGACTTCGTCCAGCAAGTAGACTTTCTTTTTGAGGTCGCTGGGAGCGAATCCGATCTTTTCGCGCAGCTCGCGGATGTCATCGATGCCGCGGTTGCTGGCGGCATCCATCTCGATAAGATCGAAGGCGGTGCCGTTGGATATTGCGACGCAGGACGGGCATTCGTTGCAGGGTTCGCCGGCGGTGAGATTATCGCAGTTGACGGCGCGAGCGAGGATCCGGGCGGTCGTCGTCTTTCCGGTGCCTCGCGGACCACTAAAGAGATAGGCGTGCGCGAGCGGCACGTCGTTCTCTGCCACGCCTCGCTTGCGGGCGGCGTCAGCTTCGGTCAGAGCGTTTCGCAGTGTCGTGACAATGTGGTCCTGCCCAACAACTTCTTCGAAGCCCTTGGGGCGCCACTTACCGTAAAGCACCAGCGCCTCGGCGAGTTTTGATGAGACAAGTATAGAACAGATGTACCGGGATAGAGGATAGGCAACAGGAGATGGACGATAACGGTGGACGGAGCGGTTCAGTGGGTGTCGTGAGAGTGCACGTGGCCGAGGTCGCCGAGATAGTGCTCTTCGCGGGCACGCATCCTCGCTTCATCTTCAGCATTCGTGACGTGGTCGTAGCCGCGAAGGTGGAGAATTCCGTGCGTGAGGAGGTGGGCAACCTCGGCATCGAGCGAATGGCCCACGGTTTCGGCCTGGCGCTGGGCGGTGGGCAGAGCGATGGCAATATCTCCGAGCAGCTTCTCATCGGCCATTCCTTGGACGAAGTCATCGGCTTCGTCGGGAAACGAAAGAACATCCGTGGGCTCGTCGATCCCGAGAAACTGGAGGTTCATCTGACGGACTTCTTCGTCGTCAGTTACCAGGATTGCGAGCGCGGTGCCGTTTTCGACGCCTTCACCGATCATCACTCGCGCAGCAAGCGCGTGTATCGCCTCCACGTCGATGGTTGGCGACTCGATGACGACTTCGACAGAGATGTCGTACGGAATGGTGTCCCCTATTTGGCTGCGAAGATGTGCGCTGCGTCTTTGGCGGCAGTGATCAGCGGCATCGGCAGGATACCGAAGACGAAGACACCAAGCGTGGCGACGCCAAGCGATAGCCCGATCGACGGGCTTGCCTTGATCGGCTGTGCGTCACCGGAATCGCCGAGAAACATCTGCCGTGCGACCGAAAGGTAGTAGTAGCCAGAGATGACACTGTTCAAGACGCCGATCACGACTAGCCAGAGGAGGTCTGCGCGAATGCCAGCGTTGAAGATGTACATTTTAGCCCAGAAACCCGCGGTGGGCGGAATTCCGGTGAGCGAAACGAGGCAGAGCGCGAGCGCGAGCGTGAGCATCGGCGAACGCTTCCAGAGGCCGGCGTAATCTCTAATCTGATCGCTTCCGATCCTCTGGGAGATGGCGATCACGGAAACGAAGGCCCCGAGGTTGGTGAATGCGTAGGCGGCGAGGAAGAACAGCACGGCGCTCGCGCCAAGAGTGAACTCGTGCCCGGCGATGGCGATGGCGGCGAGTCCGACCATGAAGTTGCCAGCCTGCGCGATTGACGAGTAGCCGAGCATGCGCTTGATATCGGTCTGGACGACAGCCATCAGGTTGC
>JBDUAL010000431.1:0-2719 GCA_040004685.1 Anaerolineaceae bacterium
GCAAATGCTAGGTAGTCCGGACGATGTCGCGAACGCGGTGCTCTACGCCGTGACCCAGCCGATCGAGGTTAACGTGGCCGAGATTGTAGTACGGCCGCCACGGCAACTTGCGATTTAAGCCAGTCCTGCGTTCTCGTCAACGGGGCGATCTGCCTCACTTGAACGGTTGGCGTCGCCTCACGCTAACCGGCCTTAGCGTGGCCAACGAAGGGACCGATCAAGCCTCGTGTAGGGGCGCCTCGTCCAGAACGCCCTCGGCGATGCCCGTTCGAACCCACGCCGCGGGAGCGATCGGGCAGATCGTCCCCTGCGGCGCGTTGTCTTTGGTCGCGCTTCTTCCCCTAGCTCAAGCGCCTCAGCCCGGCGAAGGCGGCGCCTGCCACCAGCATCGCTGCGCCTGCCAGTGCTGCGATTAGCAGCCAAGGGTTGCCGTCATCCGGCGGGCCGCCGGTGCTCGGGAGCGCCGAAGGCGCGGCGACGATGACGCCGCATGCCAGCCGCGCGCCGGAGCCGCCCGTGGGATCCGTCACCTGATCATCGTGGCCCGCGTGGATCACGAGCGCGCTGCCGTCGGCGTCAAAGAGGCTGCTCGCGCCCGCCGTCAGGCTGATCCGGTTGGTCGTCGTTTCCAAGCTGCCCGCACCGCCAGCGAGCACCGTTATTTCCGGCAGGTCTCCCGCGTGGGGACCGTCCGGGTTCAGCAGGCCGTGCTTCTTACCTGTGGGGTTGAAGTGGCCACCCGCTGAAGTGAAGTCAGGGGCGTCGCACTTACCGGTGGTGTGGATGTGCATCCCGTGCGCACCCTCCACTCCGCTGAAGCTGGCTTTGATCAGGACAACACCGCTGGCGTCTTGTGAGAACTGGGCGCTGCCCACCACCTGGCCGGAAGCGTTCTTCAGCTCAGCAGTCGCGCTGGCAACTGCCGGCCCGGCATACGCCGGCGTTGGCGGCAGCGTTGGCATTGGCGTCGCCGTGCTACTCGGTGCAGCAGTCGAGCTGGGCGATGGTGACGGCGATGGTGACGCGGGTGGCGTGGGTGTACCCGCAAGTGCTGCTGTCGCAACCAGAGCAGGCGCCAAGGCGGCAAAGGCTACTGCAAGTGCCCTCCATTTGAACACAAGGGACATCGAATACCTCCAGGGAATCGTCGAATAGTGGCTCTGTGGGAGTTTGAACGTGCCTATTAGAGCGTAACCTGTCTCGCAGGTCAAAACAAAGACATCGCGAGAATGCGATTGTTGGCCTCCAGGGAGATCACCTGAAGGAATATCGGATTTACTCGGAGCGGCGCCGGTCGCTAACGATTCTTAGCGTCCCGTGTAGTACCCGTGGCAATGGAGTCTTCCTCCATCATTCTGGTGAGCTTCTCTGCTGACCGACGTAGGAGCGTTCGAGCGAAGGGACGTGCGAGCCGAAAGCGGAGCTTCGCCAGTCGCCCACGATCTTGAAGTCGGTATCGGTAGCTGACCAAAGTCGAGCCGTCCTCAAGGGGGATGAATTCCGTGGTTTCGATCCCGCGAGGAAATGTCATCAGTCCCCACCCAAGCGGCGTGAAGCGATTGGTGTAATAGGTGAATGGATGCCAATCGAGGTATTCCCGCAACACCGCGCCGCCGACAGCATGTGCACAGTGGCTAGAAGCCCCGGCGCCGAGTCGCCCGTGTGAGTTAGGCCGATTGGTTATCCCATCAGCGGTCTGGTTTGGTTGCCAAAGAAGACGTTTCTCAGGTTCGACATAGTACGGCCACAGGATTGACGGCGGGAACGGCGCCTCGCCGCTGACTTCAAGATCGGCGTCTGTTGAGCTGACATACTCGCGACGCTCTTCACGCATCGCGCCTAGAACTGGTGCGAGGTCATGCACACCGCCTCGTGTCTCGCCAAAGGCCTCGTTTACTTCAGTGTGTCGCGGCAGGTTGAACATGGGGGGCAGGCGCTGCAGGCAAGCCTCCGTAAAGAAGGCGTATGCTTTGGGGCCGTCGCCATCGCTGATCGCGTTCTTCAACAGGCGATGGAGGAGGATGACATCCGGTCCCGCGAGATCTTCTCGCTCGGCGTCCCACTCGATCACGAACGTCCCGTAGTGCGCGATGAACTTGAGGCCAAGCGAAGGGATCGCCGCGCAAGCGTCGCAGCGGCACGTCGTCTCACGCGTCATGTCAAGCAGGCGGTTGCAGAAGTCGAAGTAGCACACCTCGACCAACTCTAAGAGTCGCTCGCCATCGCGGAACGACTCTTCTTCTGCATAGCAAAACACCGCGTCGCCTTCGAGCTTCACGAATCGCATGGGGGGCACGAGCCGCTCGCGGATGAGGGTCGTCAGTTCATGGATGATGGCCTGCGCGTGTTCAAGTTCAGTGCCCGTCAAAAACGCTGTGTAGCCCGAGATGTCCGCTAGAAGGAGATAGCCTTGTCTCGCCCGTTGTTCGTCCCGCATCGTTCTTTCACCTGGCTGCTGTTCGCGCTAACGAACCTGGTACGCCCGCACCGGCTTCTGGAAGCACCTTCACCACATTTCCCCGCGTTGGCGGACGTCGCGTTCCATGCCGCGAATTCTACAACCAGATCCGTTAATCAACCTATGGCCGTCTGCGTGCTTGTTAGATCGCCTTCGCATTCGTATCTGCAACAGCCCGACGGGCAAAGGCCGAACAACAACAGACCGACGCGAATCCATACTAACTCGCCTGGTAACTAGGTATTGACTGTATAAGCTGGT
>JBDUAL010000432.1:0-2703 GCA_040004685.1 Anaerolineaceae bacterium
GCCCACGCCCCGGAAGCGTGCTGTTGGGTGCCTGAGTAACCCGAGGCCATCCATTCGGCAAGCACATAAAGAGCAAGGGCGTCGGTCGCAAGCGACGCGGCAACGGCGAGTCGCGCGATCATCGCGAGCCCACCACTTCTTTGTCGAACGGCCGCGCGACGCGTCGCACCGGTATGCCCGCCGGGACATTCTCAAGCGCCCCGGCGGAAGTCGCGGCGACAAACACGTGATGGCCCGCATCGCGCAGCCGGGCGATCGCCGCGCCCAACGGTTGCGGAATCAACGAAGCCACGACGACTATGGTCGACCCAGTGGGCATGCGCCCGCTCTCCCGTTGAATCGAACCAGCAAGATCGCCAAGGGTAAGCGGTTGGATGACTGCCAACGCCTCCAAAATACGCGTGAGCTGAACTCGAGAACGAGATGGGGCAAGGCGGATTGGCCGGTCCGCATCTGGGAATGCGCCGTTCGCCAGCAGTCCCACGGCATAGCGCGCTCCGGCGGCCCATACGGCGAGCGACGCGGCCACTGAGACCGTCCGTTCCAGGTCGTCGCGGAGATATCCCTCCCAGGCATGAGACATGGTATCGATGTTCACGAGGATATAAAGCTGTTGCGTCGCCGACGGTTCATACACTCGGGACTGGAGGTCTCCGTTTCGCGCGGTCGCCTTCCAATCGATTCTCCTCAGCGGGTCCCCAGGACGGTAGTCGCGCAGGCCAGCGATTCGCAGCGGATCTTCAAACAGTGCGTTTCCGCCCTTGCGCTCGCCGAACGGCCGATCCGCTGGCAGTCCAAGCTCCTCCACGGGAAAGACTTGCGGGAAGACGATCAAATGCTGCGCCTCGTCCCCTTCGCGGAGGCGCGGAAACGCGCCGAGAAGATCCGCTGAGCGTAGCCGGCTCGGCCCAAACTGGTGAAAGCCTCGCTCGGAGGGGTGCACGGTGAACAACCAATCGTGCTTCTGGTACCAACCGAGCGAGCCGCGCCGGACGAGCCACTTCAATCCCGGGGAGGCGGCCGCCGCCACCGGTTCATCCTTCGGAGGGAGCGCCTCGGCGAGGGCCACTCGCCACTCGTACCACGGCAAGGGCAGCGGTTTCCGGTTTTCCAACTCCACCGCAATACCTACCGGCTCCCCCACAAACGCCCGCCGTTCGCTCGCCGCGATCGTAAGCGTGAGCCTGTCGAACAGGTGGCGGCTCCAGTACCGGGCAACACCGCCGAGGGCGAGGATGACCATCCCGACGCCGCTGATAGCGCCCTCACCCGCAGCAAATCCAACGAAAACAAGCAGAATGCCAACGGGCAGCCAGCCATCGCGGAAAGGCACGTCAGCCCTCTATCGGCACTGGCACGCGGGCGAGGATATCTGCAAGGATCTCGTCAACCTCTCGACCGCGCAATCGGGCCTGCGTGGAGAGGATCAGCCGGTGCGGGAGCACGTACTGCGCCATCGCCTTCACGTCGTCCGGTAGAACGTAATCCCGGCCCGCCAACGCGGCGAAAGCGCGCGCACTACGAAAGAGCGCCAGGCTGGCCCGTGGGCTCGCGCCCAGTTCGAACGCGGGATCGTCCCGAGTTTCCCGGACGATCCGTACGGCGTACGCGCGGACAGCGGGATCTACATGCAAGTGGCGAAGAGCTTCGGCCAGCCGCACCAATTCCCCGCCATCAATCACCGGTTCGAGTGAATCGAACGGGTTGTTCGTTTCGAACCGTAAGAGAATTTCGTCCTCGTCCGCTTCATCTGGATAGCCCAGTTTCAACCTCACAAGGAACCGGTCGAGTTGTGCCTCTGGCAGTGGGAACGTGCCTTCCAATTCGACAGGGTTTTGGGTTGCAACAACCAGGAAGGGGCGTGGGAGTGGCGTAGTTACGCCCTCGACGGTGACCTGACGTTCTTCCATCGCCTCGAGGAGCGCCGCCTGTGTCCGCGGCGTAGCACGGTTGATTTCGTCCGCCAGGACCACTTGGGCGATCAGCGGACCTTCACGGAAGACGAACTCCCCAACCTTCTGGTTGTAGAAGTTGATCCCCGTAATGTCGGACGGCATCAGATCCGGGGTAAACTGAATCCGCCGAAAACTACATCCGAGCGACCGGGCAATTGCCTTGGCTAACATTGTCTTGCCGATGCCGGGTACGTCTTCCAGGAGAATATGCCCTTCACAGAGCAATGCCACGAGGGCCAGGCGGACGACGTCAGTTTTCCCCACGATTACGCGTTCGACGCTTGCTTGTAGCCGTTCCGCTATCTCCTTGATCGCCTGGACCTCGTCCGGGGTGAGCCGCCGCGCTGCTTGTTCATTCACGAAACGCGATGCTACGCGTTGGGTTGGCGGGGCGCGAATGGGGGCGGCGGCGCGAACTCGCCCTCGAAGCTAAACTTCACGAGGTGACGACCGTCCGACGTCTTTCCCTCGGCTACAACAATATCTACCTGTTGCACGTCCACGGGACGCATGTCGTGGTCGACACCGGGCCCGACTACCTGGGCGCGGAAGATGTCTTGATCAAGGCCGCTCGCACCGCGCCGCCGGATATGATTGTGGCCACGCATGGGCACCTGGACCACGCCGGACTCGCGCAGTGGTGGCAGGGCCGCGGCGTTCCGGTCAGCCTCGGCTCGGGCGACGAGCACTTCGCATCGGTCGCTCAGTTCACCGACGCCGCTGAATTCAGCGCCTTCGAACGCTACGT
>JBDUAL010000433.1:0-2698 GCA_040004685.1 Anaerolineaceae bacterium
TCCTGCGCCAGCAGGATGTCTGAGCATCGCGACAATGAACACGCCAAGAGATCCGGATGATCACTGCAAGGCGGCGGGCGGTATCACGCTGGAACATCTGCCGCGCGACGAATCACTGGGCCGCCTCCGGCATTTCCCGAAAGGGTCGTACGTGTGGCAACCCGACGACGCGGCCGATCGCATCTATTTCCTCAGGAAAGGCCGCGTGATGCTGATGACGGCGATGCCCCATGAACGGCCGGTTGCGCTGCACACGATCGAACCCGACCAGCCCTTCGGCGAGATGTGCCTGTGCAGCCTTCGAACAGAGACTCGGGGAACGACGGCCCATGCTCTGGTCGAGAGTGAAGCGTTGGAAATCAAGCAGGGCAAGTTCCTGTCCTACCTTCACCAGAACCAGGCGGCGCTCGGCGCATTCATGTTCACGTTGTGCGCGCGGCTGAAAGACGCCTGTCATCGAATCGAGGTGATGGCGCATCGCGGCGCAGAGCAGCGGCTCGGCAGCCTCTTGCTCCGCCTGGCGACATCGCGCGAACGCCAGGGCCGCGTGGCCCGCCGGGACTGGGTGAACCTGTCGGTGAGTCACAACGAACTGGCCCAGCTCGCCGGCATGAGCCGTCCGCACGTCACCGTCACGATGGGACGGCTCCGTCGCCGGGGGTTGGTGCAGTCCGAACGTGAAAGCGTCGTTGTGGTCGAAGTGGCGTCGCTCAGCGAATATCTCGGTCGCGTCGTTCGCGAGAAGGGGCGTAAGCGCAGTTCCGCGAGTGCAGAGCGAGCGCCGCATCGACCTGCCCGGCAGCGCACCGAATAATAACGGGCTCAATAAGGGGAGGCACGATACGGCGGCAAAAGACTGAAGAGTCCTATCCTGCGCGATGAGGTAACGAATGTTCGCGGGCGAACTTGCAATGGCCCGCCCGGTGCGTACTCTAAGAGATTCGCCGTCTCTCAACAGCCGGAACCGGGCGCCGCTCGCTGCCTCTGATCGAGGATGATGCTCGGGACTCTCGACAATGGACACGCCAAAATTTCCGGATCATCGCGACTGCGAGGCGTTGACCGGCATCACGCTGGACCATCTGCCGCGCAATGGGTCACTGGGGCGCGTCCGGCGTTTCGCGAAGGGCGCGTTCCTGTGGCAACCGGACGGCGCGGCCGATCGCATCTATTTCCTTCGAAAAGGGCGGGTCGTGGTCTCGACCGCCAGGCCCCATCAGCGGCCGGTCGCGCTGCGCACGATCGAGCCGAACCAGCCTTTCGGCGAGCTGTGTCTGTGCAGCGTTAGGGCGGGTGTTCGGGGAACGACAGCCTGCGCTGTGGTCGCCAGCGAAGCGTTCGAAATCAAGCTGACCCACTTCCTGGGCTACCTTCACCAGAATCGGCCGGTGATCGAAGCGATGATGTTCACCTTGTGCCTGAGGCTCACCGACGCCGAGCATCGAATCGAGGTGATGGCGCATCGCGGGGCGGAGCAGCGGCTCGGGCGCCTGCTGCTTCGTCTCGCTTCGTCTCCCGGGCGGAAGGGCACCATCGGCCTCCGGAATACGGTCGCGGTGTCGGTGAGTCAGAACGAGCTGGCGCAGCTCGCCGGGATGAGCCGCCCGCATGTCACGGTCACGATGGGGCGGCTCCGTAACCGCGGGCTCGTGCAGTATGAGCGAGAAGGTCTGGTGCGGATCGATGTCACGTCGCTCACCGAGTATCTGGGTCGCATCGTTCGCGGAGAGCGGGCGTGAGCGCGAGCCGCCCACGCCGCCTTGTGGTCGGGATTCGACGAAGCATCACGTCGATGTCTGCCGAAGATTCCACCTCTGACGCGTGCGGTCTCGGCGCCTCATGACGGCCCTTGAAAACGCCGCGTTGCGACGGCTCGCGCTGAAAGTGCTGGCGCAGCATGCGGGGCCGGGCGCGGGCGCGAAGGCTCTCGCGGCGGCGGCGCGCATCGCCTACGATGACCTCGCTCTGGCGTCGGCCCCGCTGATTGGCCAGGTTGGCGTCGATGCGCTGACCGGTCGCGCGTTGCATCTCGCGCAGCGGGAATATCCGTGGATGGTCCGGGCGCTCGAGCCGGAGCAAGCGGAAGCGCCATTTGCCCAGGTCGTTTTCGGCCTGGAACGACAGGATCCTGCCGTCGCCACGGAAGCCGCTGGTGCGGTGTTCGCGACATTCATGGGGTTGCTGGTCACCTTCATCGGCGAACCCCTTACGGCAAGCCTGTTGCGGAAGGCGTGGCCCGGCGCCTTCTCCGGCGTGGGCACAGAGGAGACACTGACATGACGGACCGGGTGGCGATTCGCCGGCTTCCCACGGGCGTTCCAGGCCTCGACCAGATCCTGGGCGGGGGCCTGCCGGAGTTCTCCTTCAATCTGATTGCCGGCGCTCCAGGCTCGGGGAAAACCACGCTCGCGCAGCAGATCATGTTCGCCCTCTCCGGTCCCGATCGTTCCGCGCTGTACTTCACCGTCGTCGGCGAACCCCCCCTCAAGATGCTGCGCTATCAGCAGCAGTTCAGCTTCTTCGATATGGCCCGCGTGAATGAGTCGGTCCGCTACGTCAATCTGAGTCAGGAGATCGTCAACGGCACGTTGGAGAAGCTCTTGGCACGCATCGTTCAGGAAGTCGAAAAGACGAACCCCCGCGTGGTCGTGGTCGATTCATTTCGAACGGTGGCCCAGGCTGCCGATCGGACACCTGC
>JBDUAL010000434.1:0-2694 GCA_040004685.1 Anaerolineaceae bacterium
TTCTCGCGGAGCACGAGGTTGAGATCGTGGCTTCGATGCCGTGCTACACGCCGGAAAATGTCAACGCGTAGCGCGGCGAGGGGGTATTTGATGCGAGCATCAAGAGTCTCCAGCTTCTCAATCGCCTCGGCTACGGCGAGGCCGGGCGGCTTCCGCTGCACCTCGTCTATAACCCGATCGGTGCATCGCTCCCCGGCTCGCAGGCCGGGCTGGAGGCCGACTACAAGCGCGAACTGAGCGAGCACTTCGGCATCGTCTTCAACCGCCTCTACACGATCACGAACATGCCGATTGGCCGTTTCGCCTCGTTCCTGCGCCACAACGGACGCTACGAGGAATACCTGCGGCTGCTCGTCGAGGCATTCAACCCCGCGTCGGTCGAGGGACTCATGTGCCGCAATACGATCAGCGTCGGCTGGCGCGGCGAAGTCTATGACTGCGATTTCAACCAGCAGCTCGGCCTCCAGTGGCGAAACGGAAAGCCGCTTTTCCTGTGGGACATCGAGCCAGCGGCGCTCGAAGGCCGCGCGATCCGGACCGGCGAGCATTGCTTCGGCTGCACCGCCGGGTGCGGCTCAAGCTGCGGCGGTGCACTGATCGAACCAACCGGCGCCGTCCATTGAACCCAACCGATCAACTCAAATGACAACCGCGAACCGCCTTCCACTCACCCTGCTCCTCCTGCGGCTGAGCGTCTTCCTGGTCATGTTGATGTGGACCATCGACAAGTTTGTTCAACCGCAGCACGCCTCCAAAATCATGGAGCATTTCTATTCCGCTCCTAGTGTCGGCAACCTGATGATCCAAGTCATCGGAGCCCTGGAACTGGCGCTGATCGTCGCCTTCGTCGCGGGGATTGCGAAGAAGTGGACTTACGGGTTGGTGCTGTTGTTACACGGCATTTCGACCGTCTCTGCCTACAAGCAATACCTGCACCCATTCCAAGCGCCGAACCTGCTCTTCTTCGCCGCGTGGCCGATGCTGGCCGCGTGTTTCGCCCTCTACTATCTGCGGGAGACGGACGTCCTCTGGACGTTCAAAGGTTCACCCACACCGCGCTGACTCCTGGCCCGCGCGGGGCTACGGCTTGCCGCCATTTTTCCCGGCGAGCAAACCGGCCAGAGCTTTCACTTCGGTGACGGGTAATTGGCAGACGAAGTTTTCGCACACGAAGGCCGTGGCTGCGCCTTTGGCCGGCGCGACGCTTTTGATGAACTCGACGTGCGCGCGTCGCCGATGCTCTCGCCGCCTACATCGGGCGCGGAGGCGCACTTCCAATGCCTGACGATGCGCTGTAACGAGGGGGCCGAGAACATGAAATCATCGATCCTCATTTTTATGGTGCTGGTCTGGATGACGAAGTCTGCGGTGGCGGCCGGCTCAGCCGACTTGCTCTACGTGCCCGGCTCCACCAAAAAAGTTGGCCAGCTCACCGGCGACTTCGACCGCGGCCTCAATCGACCGACCCTTAGCCAGACCGGGCAGCGCTACGGCGTCATCGGGACCGACTTGGGCAGTTCGTTCGAGCATGAGGGGCGGCTCTACTTTCTGTTCGGCGATACCTTCGGGCGGCCGGGAGATTGGGACGCGCTGGCCTGGACCACGAACGCTGACCCGGAGCAGATCGTCCTCGACTTCCACAAGGATCAGGACGGGAAGTGGCTCCCGCCGAAGGTGCCGGGAATCTCGCAGAAAGAGTTCGAGATTCCCAGCGGCGGCGTGTCCGTCGCGGGCGCGATGTATGTCGTGTTCACCACCGACCACACGCGCCAGAGGACGATGGGCCGCTCGGTGCTCGCCGCGTCGGCGGACGGCGGACGATCTTTTACCAACCTTTACGACCTCTCCCGGGCCAAGTTCATCAACGTGTCGATCGTCGCGGCGGAGGGGTGGCTCTACATTTACGGGAGCGGCAAATATCGCGCGAGCAGCGTCTGCCTGGCGCGGGTGCGGCCCGGCGACATCCGGGATCGGACGAAGCTTCAGTACTTCACCGGCCCTGGCCCGGACGGACAGGCGCGCTGGGCCGGACAGGAGACGAACGCGACCACCTTGTTCCACCATGATGTCGTGGGTGAGTTCTCTGTCACCTATCTGGAGCCAGTGAAGCGCTACGTCATATTGTACAACCATAACGTCGGCCAGCCGCGCGGCATCATCATGCGCTCCGCCGCCGACCCGACCGGGCCGTGGTCCGAGGGCGTCGTCATCTTCGAGCCGTGGCGGGACGCGGGGTTCGGGCGCTTCATGCACATCTCGGCGAAGTTCAAGGGTGAGGGCCAGAAGGACGTTCTTGCCGACCCCAAACAGGACAATACGTGGGGCGCGGAGTATGGGCCGTATGTCATGGGCCGGTTCACGACCGGGTCCGCTGGCCAATGCCGAATCTACTACACGATGTCCACTTGGAACCCGTACCAAGTCGTGGTCATGCGGAGCGACCTCTCCATTTCAAAAATCCGAAAAGACTAAACGACAATTTATGAAAACCGCCCTGCCCATCGCCACTCTGTGCCTTTTTTGGTTCACTGCCGTCGGCCGCGCGCAGCCGACCGACGCCACGCAACCCGGACCACGCACCACGCCGCCCAAGCAAGGCGCGGAACTTTTGAAGACGGACATCCTCGGTGTCTTCGCGCATCCCGATGACGAGACGGGCATGGCCGCCGTCACCGCGCGCTACGCGCTCGGCGA
>JBDUAL010000435.1:0-2692 GCA_040004685.1 Anaerolineaceae bacterium
ATGTGCGGAAAGAGCGCCAGTTCCTGGACGACGTAGCCGAGCTGGCGGTTCTGCGGTGGGAGGTTGATTCCGCGCTCCGAATCGAAGACGGTCTGGTCGCCGATGATGATGCGTCCCCGTTGGGGGCGCATCAATCCGGACACCAACTGTAGCGTGATGCTTTTACCGGCCCCCGAATGTCCGAAGAGCACCACGACTTCGTCACGCGCATCGAACGCAGCGCCGTACGCAAACGCGCCCAGCGAGGCCTCAGCGGAGAACTCAAGCGTCACAGCGACCTCGTCGCGCGGCTTACGGCGAGCCTGAACACGACAAGCACCGAGAGGGCGACCGCCAGGAGGACGAGGGAGAGCGAAACGGCCGCGGTCAAGCCCGACGAGCCTTCGAATGCCTGCACAATTGCTAGTGGCATGGTCTGGGTCTCGCCGCGAAAGTTACCCGCGAAGATCAATGTGGCGCCGAGTTCGCCCAATGCCCGTGCCCAACAAAGCACCATGCCCGCCAGCAGCGCCGGCCAGGCCTGGGGCACGACGATGCGCGAGAAGGTTCGTAGCCGGGACGCACCCAACGTGTAGGCTACACGTTCGAACTGGCGGTCGACGGAATCGAAGCCCGATTTGGCCGCGCGCACGTAGAACGGCGCGGCAACGAGAAATTGGGCCAAGACGACGGCCGCCGATGTAAAGCCCAGCGTTATTCCGGACCACGCTTCGAGCGGTTGGCCGAGGAGTCCTTTTCGCCCAAACGCCGTGAGCAACGCAACCCCCGCAACGGTTGGCGGCAACACTATCGGCAAGTCGATCAGGGCGTCGACGACTGGTTTGCCCGGAAACGAGGAGCGGGAGAGGAGGTAGGCCACTGGGGTGCCAAAGACGATCGCGAGCACCAAAGTCACTGCCGAAGTCCAGAGCGACAGCCAGAGCGCGTCGCGTACAACGCCCGACTGTGCAGTCTCCCATACCTGTCCGTCGGCGGCGGCGCGGTGGACGAGACCGGCGAAAGGAAGTGCGAAAAATAGGGCGAAGACGGCCGCCAGTGTGACGACGGTCCAAAGCGCGGCTTGGTCTCTAGCGCGGGCACCCATTCAGAGGGTCATCGGTGCGCGGCTGGTAAACGCATAGAGCATGGCCGGCCGGTGCGCGCCTTGCTTCATGCTTTGCCCGGTCTCGCTGACGATGCCGAGGCTGAGGACCCGGCGACGGAAGTTTCGCTTGTCCAATTGCTCTTCGAGGATCGCTTCGTAGACGCGCTGCATCTGGGTAAGCGTAAATCGAGGGGGGAGGAGGCTGTAGACGACGTTTGTGTACTCCAGCTTGTTCCGCAGACGTTCCTCGGCGTAGCTCAGCACTCGTTCGTTTTCGAATGCCAGAGGCGGGAGTCCGTGCGCTGGATGCCAGGCTGGTCGCCACTCGAGTTCGCTGCGTAACCGGACGCGGGCGACGTCCACGAGGGCGAAGTAGGTGACAACAACGTCGGCTCGACCGTCTCCCAGTCGGTCGAAGGTGTACAGCTGTTCAAGGAAGACGTCCGAAACGCCGGTCTCGTCGGCGAGCTTGCGTGAGGCGGCGCCGTCGAGCGATTCGCTGTCCCGGAGCGCGCCGCCGGGTAGTGCCCACTGGTTGCGGCCCGGGTCGGCGGCGCGCTCTATCAAGAGGACCGATAGGCGTTCCTGGTGGACGGTGAAAATGACAACGACAACCGCGGCAGCCATCTGCGCAGTGTAGCCCCCTTGGAGCCAACGCTCAGACTCGCGTCGCAACTTCGCGCATGAATTGCCGTAGCGACGTGAGGAGCTCCGTCTGCGTGCGAGCCGGGATAGACAGCATCAGCTCATCGAGTCCACCCGCTGCGTACGCACGCAAATCGGCGGCCTGTTCGTCTGCGGTTCCGGTGAGTGGTGGCCTCGCGCCGGTGGGGGCGCGGCGTCCGCCGGGCATGTGTCGCAGGCAGACCGGGCCGGCCGCGCGTCCGAACCGCTGGCATTCGGCGCGATACGCTGTCACGGCGTCCGCGAAGTCTTCGGGAGCGATGTTGATTGGGTGCCAACCGTCTCCGAGCTGCGCCGCGCGGCGGACGCTGGCGGGGCCGTTGCCGCCAATCCACAGTGGGATGGTTCCTCGGCGGTGCGCAGCACTTTTTGGGAACATGCGCATGTTGCTGTAAGTCTTGTAGCGGCCAGCGAAGCTTGAGGTTTCGGTTTCCCAGAGGTTGCGGTAGACGCGAAGGTACTCATCTGTCCGTGGCCCGCGCTCCGCAAACGGCACGCCGAGTGCCTCGAACTCGGGTTCGAGCCAGCCTGCGCCCACGCCGACGATGAGCCGCCCCGAACTCAGATAGTCCACCGTGCTCAGGAACTTTGCGGTGAAAACTGGGTCCCGGTAAGGGACGATGAGGACGCTGGTGCCAAGAGTGATATACCGCGTCTCTGCGGCGAGAAAGGCCAGGGTGGCGAGCGGTTCATCCATAAATTCGGGGATGTAGTCCGAACCTTCGGGAACGATGATGTGGTCGCTCACCCAGAGCGAGTCGAAGCCGAGTTCCTCAACGGCGCGGGCAACGGCGCGGATTGACTCCGGGGTGGCGAAGGCGTTCGCCTGAGGGATTGCTACTCCGTAGCGCATCAGTTGCTCCTGCGGTGCGATGTGACGCGAGCCTACAGGACTGCGGGGTGACAGGCACCGTGCCTTGAGAT
>JBDUAL010000436.1:0-2691 GCA_040004685.1 Anaerolineaceae bacterium
TGGGCAGGTTGTAAGACCCGAAGAGCTTCGCCACGTGGGTCCGATCTCCCTCGAGAACTCCCTGGCGGAACTGGTCCTCAACGTTGATTCCCGGACCGTCTTCAATGTAGGACGAGGAGTAAAAGAGCTGGGTCGCGTAGTCGAGATCCCAGTTGCCGTCGAGGCGGGAGAGCGTGTACGAAAGGTCCGCCGTCCAACGATCGTTCGCGCCCGTTTTGCGTAGCTGCACGGTCGCCGCGCGATAGCGTCGCTTCGCGGCGATGTTGCCGTAGCGGAAATTGCCGGGATTGAGCTCCACGAAGTTGTTACCGGTCGCTGGAAAATCCTCGATCACGTCCCGCGTTCTGCGGTAGACGCCGTACGCCTCGAAGGAATATCCCTGTCCGAGCGGCCGGGCGTAGCCCACGAGGTATTCATCCGTGAACGTGGGATCGATGTTCGGAATGACGCGTTTGCCGTTGTTTTGATTCGACCGGGTCACCTGGGTGACGAGAGCGCCTGTCGTCCGGTTGAAATAGGCATCGGTACGGAACAGGCGGATCGGCGACGCGGAACGGGCGATCGACTGATTGTCCAGGTTGTCGTAACGGGCAAAATTCGCGTAAACCTTGTCGTGCGCGTTGTGATCAACCTCGTAGGACACGCCGATACGCGGCTGAAACTGTTTGGACCAGGGAATCGTCAGCGTGTCCCGATAAGTGCACGCCGCCGCCGCGGTGCCGGGTACGCATTCCGACACGAGCGAGTTCGGCACTCGGAAGTCGCCACTCTCGAAGATGAACGTCCCGCCGGACGGGATGTACTGATCGCGGTTGACGAGCACGCCGAGATTGACCGTGAGGTAGCTCCACGTCATCTGGTCCTGCGCGAACAGCCCCCACGTGCGGGCCTTCGAGACCTGTGCCGGCTGGTCCGGACTGTAGCGGGCGCGGAAGCAAGGTCGGGCCGAGGCAGGCCCGCAATTGGAGCTGCTGGAAACCGAGATCGATCCCCACCCGTTGGCGATCCGGGCAAGCTCTTCGCGGTTCGCGCTGTAGGAGCCGCCGATTCGAATGTCATGGCTTCCGCCCAGGAAGTTCGCCAGGTAGCTCGTGGTCAGCTTGTACTCGTCCCTGAAGAAGTCGTCGTTGTTGATGGCGAGGGAGGCCCCGCCGGTCTGCTGATTGGTGAGCGGGTCCGTAAACAGGCCGACGGAAGCGGGGTTCGCTGCGCTGAAAGGAGGCTGGTAGCCGAAGGCGAGAGTCGGCGAGGCGCCGTTATGGTTCTCGTTGTGGTTGTACTTGGCCTCGACGTTGAATCTCGAGTTCACCGTCCAGAACCAGGAGGCGACGCCGATCCGGTCGATTTCCTTCGGGTTATCGCCGGTGGAGGCGGCTCCCCTCGTCCCGATGTCGGTGTTTGTCTGCTTGACGCCTCGATACCGGAATGAGGCTTCCAGCAACTGGTTCGAAAGGGGAGTCGCCGTCAGCTTTGCGAAATATTCGTTGATGTCGAGATCCGAATTGGGGAGCGAATTGGGCGGTCCCCCGATGTTGAAGTTGTTGAACCGCTCTTTCTCGGCCTGGCGGTAGAAGTTCCCTGAGCCATAAAAGAAGAGACGGTCCGGCACGACGGGGCCGCCGATGCTCCCGCCCGGGCGAACCCGGTTGACCACGCTCGTGTTGTTGGGATCCTTGCTTTTGGCGCCGAGACTCGAAGGCTCGTATTCCAGGCGCAGTTCTCCGTGGAAAGCGTTCGTGCCCGACTTCGTCACGCCATTGACGATGAACCCGCCGGTGCGGCCGTACTCGGGTGAGACGCCCGCCTTCGTGATGTTGACCTCCTGGATGTCGAGTTCCGCGAAATCCTGGAAGAGGTCGGCGAAGAAGGGGTTCGTGACGTTGACGCCGTCATAGAGAAACTGGTTGTCCTGGCGCCCGCCGCCGGCGTTGAAACCGGGGTTCGTGTTGGAGATCTGAACTCCCGAATCGGCCACACCTGCCGCGAGTTGCATCGTGCCGGCGAATGTGCGCGCCATTTCGCTGGGTGAACACGCTTTTGACCGTGAGGTGGGTGTGTTGCAACGCGCAGCCAAACACCGCCATCCCATGGCCGGGCCGCTGGTGCAATGCCTGCGCGACGCCACGGGTCTGCCCGTAACCCGCTCAATCCCCGGCAACGCCTTGGAGCCCGGGAAAAAGTCCAAGCTGCGCTGATTACTTGAGGCTGTTCGACAAAAAACCTTTCAACCTGTCGGTAGCCGGGCGGATCAACACTTCGCGCGGATCGCCCTGTTCTTCAATCTGGCCCTTGTGCAGAAACACGACATGGTTGCTCACCTCGCGGGCAAAGCTCATCTCGTGCGTGACCACGATCATGGTGCGCCCCTCTTCAGCGACCGAGCGCATCACCCGTAACACCTCGCCAACCAGCTCAGGGTCCAGCGCAGAGGTGGGCTCATCAAACAGCATGACCTTGGGTTCCATGGCCAGCGCGCGGGCGATGGCCACCCGTTGCTGCTCGCCACCCGAAAGATGCGCCGGGTAAGCGTCCTTGCGGTGATACACACCGACCCTGTTGAGGTAGCGCTCGGCCCGCTCCAGGGCTTCTGCCTTGCTGAGGCCCAGCACCTGGACCGGCACTTCGGTGACATTTTCCAGCGCGGTCATGTGCGCCCACAGGTTGAAGTGCTGAAATACCATCGCCACCCGC
>JBDUAL010000437.1:0-2690 GCA_040004685.1 Anaerolineaceae bacterium
CAACTGCGTAAGTCCTCACGGAATCTGCGGCTCTTGGAAGCGGAGCAGGCGCGCGGAACGATTGGCGCGGCCTGCCGGGCAAGCATCGCGCAGGCGCTGATGGCAGTGGCGGCCCGGATTGCACCGACCGTCAATCGGCCAGACACTGGCACGCTCGCACCGGCATAGCGATAGCAAGGCCGGTCAGCAAGGGAGGGGGCGAGCAGCACTATTGCTCCTCCCTTCCTTGCGTTAACCCAGGCTTCGTGATGGCGACCCGCCATGGGGTGCCGTGCTTGTCGCAAACCGGCCTGAATGATGCACATGAGAATGCCCCAATGACTGTCTTGACCAAGGGGTCCTCCTACGAATTCTGTGGAAACCCTCGGACGTTCGCGCAATAGGAATTTCCTGGGGGGTTTGAATCAACCATCGCCCACGTCGGTCTCGTGCTACCCGTGACCGCACCGCCGTCCTCAGCGCTCCGTCGATGCTTTCCATCCGACTGACAGTGATGCTACTGTTCGTGGACGAGAAGCGCAGGGATCTGGAAAATGATCTGGGGTCCCATACGGGCAGATGCCCCACGGTAATCGAAGTGGCCAAACCCTTCCCGCTCTCGCAAAGGAGTGATCGTGCTCGACACTTCGGAGACTCTCATGATCGCCGGAACTGTTGCAATGGGAATGCGGCGACAATGACGCTGACATTAGTCACCACCCTCGTCGCCCTGCTCGCGATCGCCGGTATCGTCAGTTTTGTCGCCCGCCGGATCGGCGTGCCCTACCCGGTGCTGCTCGTCGTCGTCGGATTGATCCTCGCTCTCATCCCGCACCTCCCACCGCTGCGGATCGATTCCGACCTCATCCTCTTCGTCTTTCTGCCACCCCTCGTCTATCGCGGCGCGTTCCATGCCCCCATTCGCGAGTTAATCGCGACCCGCCGGGCGATCCTCATCTTCGCCATCCCGGGGGTCCTGGTCACGGGGCTGCTTGTCGCGCTGCCCGTGCATTATCTCGCCGGTCTGTCGTGGGGTGCCGCATTCGTGCTCGGCGCAATCGTCGCGCCGACCGACCCGATCGCCGCGTTGGCCATCTTTCGCACCCTCGGCGCCCCGCCGCGCCTCGCCGCGATCGTCGAGGGGGAGAGCCTGCTCAACGATGGCACCGGTCTGGTCCTCTACCGCATCGTCATCGCGGCGGTGGTCAGCGGCGGATTCTCGCTCTCCCATGCAATTCTCGACTTCGTTCTTGTCGCTGGCGGCGGCGTTGTCGTGGGGTTGGTCATCGGCTGGCTCGCCTTCCTCCTCCTGCGCATCATCCACGACCCCGAGGCGGAAGCGACGCTCCACATCGCGATTGCGTTCGGCAGTTATATTCTGGCGGAGCGCCTCGAGGTCTCCGGGGTGCTCGCCACGGTGACGGCGGGCGTGATCCTCGGTAGCCGTTTCGTCCAGTACAGCCGCGCCACGACCCGACTGGTCGGTATCGCGAGCTGGGATGTGCTGGAGTTCGTCGCCAACTCGCTCCTCTTTCTCATCGTCGGCCTGCAACTGCGCGCGATTCTCGGCATGCTCGCCGACACCGCGCCGATACAGATCGCGGGCATCGCCGCCGTGACCGTATTGGCGGTGGTCGCCGCGCGCTTTGCGATGACGTTCGGCGCCAATGCGCTCGTGCGTTCGGCAGGCCGTGTGCGCATCCTCCGGACCGCGCCGCTCTCCTCCCCGTGGATCACCGTGCTCGCCATGAGCGGCCTGCGCGGCGGGCTGACGCTGGCACTCACGCTGGCGTTGCCGCTCACCACCGATGCCGGCGCGCCATTTCCGCGACGTGATCTCTTGCAGTTCCTTACCTTCGTGATCGTCGTTGTCACGCTCGTGCCGTTCAGCCTCGTCTTGCCCGTCCTCATGCGACGTCTCAGGCTGACGGGCGATCGCCAACAGGCGAGCGAGGAGGCGACGGCGCGACGCCACGCGGCACAGGCCGCGCGCGATGCCCTCGCGCGGATCGATGATGGCGACTTGGACGCGGAATCGCGACAACGGCTGGACGCCTACTACGACGTGCAGATCCATCACTACGACGATCTCCTCGCCCGAGAAGGGCGAGTCAGCATCGAGTCCGACCGGTGGCGTGCCATCCAATTACGGCTCCTCGATGCGGAGCGGGATGCGGTTGTGGAGCTCGTGCGCACACGGCAGATCAGCACGGCGGCGGCGGAGCAGGTGCAGCGGAGCATCGACCTCGACGCTGTACGCTTGATGGCGGATGGCGGCGAAACACGGATGTGAGCGCCCCGCGCATGCAGAGGCATGGTACTCGATCATGCGCTGCGAAGAAGCGCGCGAGGGATGCCAAACCGATACGCAGCCCTTCGGAATGCAATGACACACGTGGAGTATGCGGGGAAATCGTCTATGGGGTCGATTGATGAAGGGGAAAACATTGCACGCTTTGAGTGTTGCGTCTCTTAACGCGACGAACAGCACGCGGGGAGGTGTCCTTCAGGGCACTATCCCAACTGGACCCTTCGCCAAGCGCCCCCTGCTCCGACAACGCGCCGGGGTGACGGCCCAATTCCGCAGTGACGATGAGGATAGTGGATGACGACGGATGCGCGCGGACGAGACGCGTGGCGAACCGGGAAGAAATGGGGAGGCGATGTTCTTTAGTACCTGGGCCGGGCTCGGTCGCGTCGTCATCGTCGGC
>JBDUAL010000438.1:0-2690 GCA_040004685.1 Anaerolineaceae bacterium
CATTGAACCGTCGGCCGCTTAGGCGAGGACTTCGTCGATGCGCTTCTTGAGGTCGCCCTTCGGGCGGAAGCCGACAATGGTGCCGGCTAACTCGCCGTTCTTGAAAATGAGGAGCGAGGGGATGCTGCGGATGCCGAACTTGCTCGGGACCTGCGGGTTGTCATCGGTGTTCATCTTGTAGAAGTTCACCTTCCCGGCGTACTCCTCGCTCAGTTCTTCAACGATCGGCTTGACCATGCGGCAGGGGCCGCACCATGGCGCCCAGAAGTCGACGAGCGTGGCGAGTTCGTTCTTGAGGACATCCGCGTCCCAGGTGATATCAGTGGTGTCGCGTACTTCAGACATTGTGTTCTTCCCTTCAGGACCTCGGGCTTAGCCGCTCTCCGTGAAGATTGACATTCCCCGATCCCGTAGTATGGTGAATTAACGGTACCCCCAGTGGGTATGTTCGTCAATACCCCGGAGCACGAAATAATGGACGCTGAAGAGCACAAGAAGCTGTTGGACCGCCTTGCCCGGATCGAAGGCCAGGTGCGCGGCCTGCGCAAAATGCTGGCAGAGAATCGCTGCTGCGAAGATGTGCTGACCCAGCTCCTTGCGGCGCGATCCGGCCTCGAATCGGCCAGCCTATTGATCCTTGACCGCCACCTCGAGGACTGCGTGCTGGACTCTGCCACCGTTGACCCGACGACCATGACGCAGCTCCGGGACACGTTGAAGCTGTGGAGCAGGCACACCTCCCATGTCAGCTGAGCCAGCCGTGCTGAGGCTCGAACTTCTGGGCAAGAACCCGCCGGGCCGGACGTTCGACGCGTTCGAGAACGTCCACGTTGGGTTGCAACGCAAGAAGGAGGCTGTCGATCTCTTTCGCGGCGATGCGGAAAAAATCGGGTGGATTTTCGAAATTGAATCAACGGTGGCCAACGACAACGAGACCGATTTCCGCGGCCCGTATGTCCACGGCAAACGCGGCGAGCGATTCATCTACCTCAGCTGGGGCGATGTAGCCGCCGACGGTACGTTCACGGGTTTTCGCAGGGCCAAGGTAATGCTAAACGCGGTCGAGCCACGGCTGCTGCGGATGGCGAGCGCAGGCGGGGTGCTTTCCGGAAGCTTCAGCCTCACCGACGCCCGCGGGCGTGGCGGGCCGCTCTGCACCACGCTGCGACCTCCGCTGATCGAGTGGACCGTCAGCGTCGGGTAACGCAAACCTTCCTTTCAATTGCGAACTCGGATGCGCGTTTGGTAGTATCGGTCAAAGGCGGCGCTACGAATGGATGGAGTATCCGTTCTCGTGCTGAATCAGAACTATGAGCCGCTCAACGTCTGCAACGTGCGGCGCGCTCTGGTTCTCGTGCTGCGCGGAAAAGCGGAAGTGATCGAAATCGCCCATGGGGTGTTTCGCAGCGCGCGGATGACGTACGTGTTGCCCTCGGTTATCCGCCTCGTCCAGATGATCCGAAGGCCGCGCCCCAAGGTCAGGCTGACGCGCCGCGAGATCTTCACGCGTGATGGCTGGGCGTGCGTCTACTGCGGCCGCAGTACACGGGAACTGACGCTCGACCATGTGATGCCCCGGCATCGCGGCGGCCCCCACACCTGGGAGAACCTGGTGGCAGCGTGTAAGACCTGCAATCACCAGAAGGCGGGTCGCACCCCGGCAGAGGCTCGTATGGCATTGCTACATCAACCGTCCGCCCCAGGCCTCTCGATCTATCACGTTTTCTTCCAGTACCTGAATGCCCAGGAGGAGTGGCGCAAGTTCGTCCCCGGCTACGAACTACCGGTTGTTGCCGCCGGGTAGGTTCAACCCGCGAGACAAGCGTTTTCGGAGGCGCCAAGCGGGAACGCGGCCCATCGGCGCGACCGCAAGACCATGGCCGCGTACGTTCGGCGAATGTCTTACTGGCGCCTCGCCTTCGGTCCCGGAGCAGACATTCGAACACCCCCCGTGTTTCGGCGGTACGCCATCCCGGAGGCTGCGTGAACACGCGCCAGGTGGTGTTCGGCACGAAGGGGCTGCGCAGCTTTGGCGACGGGATGATGAGCGTGGCGCTTGCCCAATATGCGGTCGCGATCGGGTTGAGCGGCTTCCAAGCAGGACTCGTGGCGACCAGCGCCCTCGTAGGAACTTCGATAACCACGTGGCTGGTGGGCCAGTATGTGGAGCGAATCGGGCGTCGCCGCCTGCTGATCTGGGCTGGCTTTCTCGCGATCGCGACGGGGCTCGCCTACGCCGCCAGTTCGTCGCTGGCGATTTTGCTGGGTGTCGCGTTCGTCGGCACGGTGAACCCGACGTCGGGAGACGTTTCCTCATTTCTCCCCATCGAACAGGCGATCTTGGCGCAGGAGGGCGAAGCCCGCGACCGGGTTCGGCTATTCGCGCGCTTCAGCGTGGTCGGGTCGCTCGCGGCCGCCTTCGGGGCGCTGGCGAGTGGCTCGACAATCCTCCTGGAACAGCTCCCCGGAGTGGGCACGCTCGGGGCGATCCGCCTGCTCTTCGTCCTCTATTCAGCTCTTGGAGTAGCTACCCTGCTCCTGACGATGAAACTGACCGCGGCGGCGGAACTCGTGAAGACCGAGAATCGCGCCGGACTTGGTCCCTCGCGGCGGAAGGTATACACACTTTCCGCCCTGTTCGCGACAGACGCATTCGCAGGCGCTTTGGTAGTGCAGAGCATCATCGCCCT
>JBDUAL010000439.1:0-2690 GCA_040004685.1 Anaerolineaceae bacterium
GGTGGTGGGTGGTCGGAGGATTGATCACGTGCCGATCGGGCGGAACTTGTTGCGGATCGCCCGCAATGCGACAACATAGAAGCGTCGCCTTTCTGCTCAACGAGGCGGCGCAGGAGTCGAACCTACCAACCGATGGGCTACATCGGCGTGCCGGTTTTGAAGACCGCGTAGATTTGTTTACCAGAACAGGGTTGAGCACTCCGTGTGCGACTGGGAGTGCGACAGCGAGCAATTCCGGACGGGGAACGTGCGTCTGCTTGGGGGAGGTCACGGCCAGGTCGCCGGGCCGCAGCCTGATGGCAGCGATCTGTTGAGATCCGCTTCAGCCGCCATCGATCCGGGTCAGCAGCAGTTCGGGATAGTGGAACGGCTTGGTGACGCAATCGTTGTTCGGGCCGATCCTTTGGGCGGTGCCGGTTGACTTCTGAGCGTCGGGGGTGTTGAATGAACGTTCGTTCATATGGATACTGATCGTGCTATCGGAGCTGAGGCGACCATCACTGCCCGCGTTGGTGCGGGCGATAGTGCGGATGCTTACGGGAATGATGGGTTGGAGGTGTTGGCGACTCCGGCTTTGGTGGGTCTGTTTGAGCGAGCGGCGATGCAAGCGGTCGCGGGGCTTCTGGACGCCACTGAGCGGACGGTTGGCTCGGTGGTGGAGATGGCACATGAGGCTCCGACCGCGGTCGGTGCGGAGGTCATGGTGACGGCTCGCGTGGAGGCTGTGGAGGGTGCTCGGGTGTGGTTTGTGGTTCGAGCGGAGGATGCGGCTGGTCAGGTTGCGTCTGGCCGTCATGCCAGGTTCGTGGTGGACGATGCTCGGTTTCGTGGTAGGGCGGCGAAGCGGCTGGAAGGGGGTGGCTCGCCCGGTGGATGAGGTTGTCTTGTATGAGCGTCGTGGTGCTGCTGCTTGGTTGACGTTGAATCGGCCGGAGAAGCTGAACGCGATCACGATTGCGATGAACGGCGCGGTGATCGCGGCATTGGATCGCGCTTTGGCAGATGCGGATGTTCGGGTGATTGTGTTGGCGGGCGCTGGCCGAGCGTTTTCTGCGGGGCACGACCTTCAGGAGGAAGTGGAGGCGCGGCTAGAGGGGGCACATCATTGGTTGCCGTTCTTGGAGGGGCACTTCGAGGTGGTGAAGCGACTGTGGGCGTGTCGGAAGCCGTTGGTGGCGGCTGTTCATGGCCATTGCGTGGGTGGCGGCTTTGAGTTCGCGTTGGCTTGCGACATCTTGGTCTGTGACGAGTCGGCCAGGTTCGGGCACGTCGAGATTCGCTACGGCTCTGGCCCGGTGACGCTGATGTTGCCGTTCTTGGTGCATGAGAAGGCGGCACGCGAGATGCTTTTGACGGGGCGGACGGTGGAGCCTGCCGAGGCGATGCAGTTTGGCTTCGTCAATCGCGTCGTGTCGCTTGGTGATCTGGATGCCGCTGTGTCGCAGTACGTGGCGAGCTTGGCCCCAACTCCGCCTGAGGTGATGGCGCTGACGAAACTGGCACTGGCACGGGCATCTGAGGCGAAAGGGTTGATGGTGGCGGTTCAGGCGAACCTGGAGTTGTCCGCCATTCTCAACTCAGCAGATGTACCGGAGCAGCGGGAGTTCGATCAGATCGCATCGGAACAAGGGTTGAAGGCCGCGCTGGCCTGGCGGGACGCCCGCTACGCCGCAACCGAAGGCGCGGATGGCAGCTAGCGCCACGTCGGTCGCTCGGCCAGGTACTCGTCCCGCTGGGGAGCGGACGAAGTCTCGGATTCGTGCGGTGGCGAGCGAGTTGTTCTTCGAGCAGGGCTACCACGCGACCAGCATGCGCCAGATCGCGGATGGGGCAGACGTGCGCGTCGGCTCGCTCTATAACCATTTCACCAACAAGGAAGACCTCCTGTTTCGCATCGCCTACGAAACGATGGAAGAGATGATCGCGGGTGCCCGCACAGCTATCTGTGACCAGCAGGATGCTGCATCTCGTCTGCGAGCGTTCATCAGCTTCCATACCACTTACTGCGTCGAGCGCAGGTTCCAGGCGCGGGTCGCCGACGACTTCCTGCACCTACTTGGGATGGACAGTCGAAAGGCCGTGGTCGGGCTGCGAGATGAGTACGAACGGATGCTTCGCAGCATCCTGTCAGACGGGGCGGACGCCCGGGAGTGGTTGGTAGACGAGGCGGGATTGATCGCCTTTGGCGTCGTCACGATGATTACTGACGTTCGGCTCTGGTACCGACCTGACGGCCGACTCAGCCTAGAACAGGTAGCCGACTATTACGCCACCTTCGTGCTACGCGCCCTTGGCGAATCAACCGTGAGCAGCACCGACGAATCGAGGAACCATGCATCCTAAAGATCGCCATACCCGGCAAAGCTTCCTACGACAGGTAGGAGCGACCGCCGTTGCCTTGACAGCCGGAGCGCCGCTGGTCGCGGCGTGCAGCAACAAGACCGCAGTCTCGGCAAGCACGGGGGCTGGCGGCAAACTGCTCGGCCCGTCAGGACTGCCCTTGGCGCGGCCAGACCAGCCCGTCACGTTCCCGCTCTGGCGCGATCCGATCAAGTCCGGCATGAACCCGGAAACGGGGGGCAGCTTCAGCATCTTCAACTACGCCGACTACATCTACCCGAAGGTCGCACACGACTTCGGCAAGAAGTACGGCGTGGACGTGAAGGTGGTCACCTTCAGCAGCATGGATC
>JBDUAL010000035.1:0-8992 GCA_040004685.1 Anaerolineaceae bacterium
CGCGGAGAAACCGCGAGGGAGCCCGGCACGATTCAATGGTCGCTCGCCTGGGCCGGGAAGAAGTGCTGAGTACGGAGTGCTGAGTGCTGCCGCGGCCCGGCATACCCGCTCCTCTCCCTCGGCACGCCGTCGCCTTGAAACCGATCAAAGGGGTAGGACCGTGCGCGCACTGCTTGGGGTATTCGATAAAACCGGGATAGAAGATTTCGCGAAGGGTCTTGCCGGGCTCGGGTGGGACCTTTCGTCCACTGGCGGGACCTTCGCCGCGTTGCAGAAAGCGGACATTGCTGTTGGCAAGGTGGAAGAGCTGACCGGGTTCCCAGAGATGCTGAACGGACGCGTGAAAACGCTCCACCCGGCGGTCCACGGCGGCATCCTCGCGCGGCGAGACCTCCCCGCCCACATGGCGGCGCTGGCCAGCCACGACATCGAGACCATCGACCTCGTCTGCTGCAACCTCTACCCGTTCTACGCCACGGTCACGAAACCCGGCGGCGTCCCGTTCGAAGAAGGCATCGAAAACATCGACATCGGCGGGCCGACCATGCTGCGGGCGGCCGCCAAGAACCACCGCGATGTGATCGTCGTTGTTGACCCCAATGACTACGCGGAGATTCTCGACGCGCTCTGGACAAAAGGTGTGGACGAAGCGATGCGCCGAAAGCTTGCCTGGAAGGCATTCCAGCACGTCGCCAGCTACGACAGCGCGGTCGCCGAATGGCTCTGGACTCAAGACAACGCCGACACACCGCCGCCGGCCCTCACGATCCCGCTACAGATTTCGCAAGAACTGCGCTATGGCGAAAATCCGCACCAAACCGCCGCCTTCTACCTCGACGGCTCGCTCAGGGAGCACGGCCGCGGCGGCATCGCGACCGCAGTGCAGCACCACGGCAAGGAGATGTCCTACAACAACTATCTGGACGCCGACGCCGCCTGGAACACGGTCAACGATTTCACAAGCCCATCTTGCGTGATCGTGAAGCACACGAACCCATGCGGCGTGGCCACCCGAGAGGACCTGCTGGACGCCTACCAGCTCGCCGTCCGTGCAGACGCAACGAGCGCCTTCGGGGGGATCGTCGCCTTCAACCGCGTTGTCGATGAAGCGCTGGCGAAGGAGCTTCGCGAGTTCCGCAACCCGAACGACGGCGAGACTCGGATGTTCTACGAAATCGTGGTCGCGCCGGGATATACAGCCGGGGGTCTGGCAGTGCTCAAGGGCAAATCCAAGGATTTGCGCATCCTCGAAGCCGAGCCCCGCAAAGCCGGCGGACGTTCGTTCCGGCAGGTCGGCGGCGGCTGGCTGGTGCAGGATTCGGACGACGTCACGCCAGAGCAGATCGAGTTCAAGGTCGTGAGCGAACGGCAGCCGACGACGGCGGAGATGGAGGATTTGAAGTTCGCCTGGCGGTGTGTAAAGCACGTGAAGAGCAACGCGATCACGGTGGCCAAAGATGGCCGTCTGCTGGGAATGGGCAGCGGCCAGCCGAATCGCGTCAAGAGCGTGGAGATCGCGATGGAGAAAGCAGGCGAAGAAGTGAAGGGCGCGGCGCTCGCCAGCGATGCCTTCTTCCCGTTCGCCTGGGGCGATTCGATCGAAAAGGCGTGCCAGGCGGGCGTCGCGGCGATCATTCATCCCGGTGGCAGTCTGCGCGACCAGGAGGGCATCGACTGCTGCAACAAGTACGGCGTAACGATGGTGTTGACCGGGACGCGGCACTTCAAGCACTAGCGATGTGGTAGCGCAGGTGGTACTAGACGGAGATGGATTGGTGACTGGATTCGACCGTTCACTCGCGCGTTTGAGGTCAGGGGCACCCGAAAGTGACTTCGCGGAGGTGCGCCGTGTACTTGAAGGATTCGGTTATGCGCAGCGAAGGCAGAAAGGAAGCGACGTGAATTTCAAGAGGCCCGGCGAGCCCGTATCCCTTCCCCTTGGTCGCTGGCAGAAAGGTACGTCGCATCTATGTCGAACAACTCCTCGAAAAGCTCCAACTCTGGTGACGCGCCCCGCCCACCCCTCGAATACTAACTGGGCCTCGAGTACACCTTTAACGTCATCGCGGCCGAGGAGGGCGGATACGTCATTGTCTACCCGGGCTTGCCGGGTGTTTCACACAAGCCGAGACGCTGGAGGAGGCGTTCGAATTCGCTCGAGAGATTCGCGAGTTGTGGATCGAGACGGAGTACGAGGACGGTGATCCGATTCCGCTGCCCATCTACCCCGAGGAGTACAGCGGGAAGTTCAACCTGCGCATCCCCAAATCTCTGCACCGCAAGCTGGCGAAATCGGCAACTGCGGACGGTGTGAGCCTGAACCAGTATGTGACGATGCTGCTCTCTCGCGGCGACGCGCAGGAGCGCCTTGGGCGCAGACTGGATGCGCTTGTTCCGCCTGACGCTGCGGTGAAACAGGTGCAGAGGAGAAAGGCGGCTACGGTTAGAATGCTGGCATGACCGATGCTCTCCCGATCTCGTTCTCCGATGTGTTGGCCGGCGCAGCCAGGCTGAGGGGCAAAGCGCGCAAGACCCCAGTGATGACCTCGCGCACCGTCGATGAGTTGACTGGCGCGAGCGTCTTCTTCAAGTGCGAGAACTTTCAGCGAGGCGGGGCGTTCAAGTTTCGCGGGGCGTACAACTTCGTCGCTAGCCTGGAGCCGGAGGTACGCGCGAAGGGAGTACTGGCGATCTCTTCCGGCAACCACGCGCAGGGCGTCGCCCTCGCGGCGCGCGAGTTTGGCATCCCGGCGACGATCATAATGCCGGACGATGCCCCCCATTCGAAGCTCGACGCCACCCTGGGCTACGGCGCGACCGTCGTCCGCTACCCGCGCCTCACGGAACACCCGGATGACGCCGTAAAGCGAGTGTTGGGCGACCGCGACGTGAACTTCATCCCGGCGTTCGACCACCCGTGGATCATGGCCGGACAGGGCACGGCTGCGCTCGAACTCATGGACGAAGTGGGCGACCTCGACGTTTTCATCGCGCCAACCGGTGGCGGCGGCTTGCTGGCTGGGAGTGCGACGGCTGTGCGCCATCGCTGCCCGGGAGCGCGGATCATCGGCGTGGAACCTGAAGTAGCGAACGATTGGGTGCTCAGCCTAAGGAAGGGCGAACGCGTGCAGATCGACCCGCCGCCAACGATCGCCGACGGCGTACGCACGCGAATGCCTGGGGTCAACAACTTCGCTCAGGTGCGCGCCACAGTAGACGACGTGCTGACGGTCAGCGAAGGGGAGATTCGGGCGGCTGTCCGATTCCTCGTTCAGCGGATGAAAATCGTGGTCGAACCCACTGGCGCGATCCCGGTGGCAATGCTCTTCTCGGGCCGGCTTGGCGATATCCGGGGGAAACGCATTGGGCTGGTGATTAGCGGCGGGAACGTGGATGCCGATGTGCTTTGCGACATCCTCACAGAGTCCAACGGTAGCGGGGACTAGCCTCGCGGCCGTGCCCACTGCGAACCGTCTTCCACGGCCGGTTCTGGAGTCGGCTCGGCCTCGACCAGCGGTTCCGGTTGATGCGGCTCAGCGTGGACCACGCGCTCCGTGCGCTGTGCGTACTGCTCTGCTGGCAGCGGACGTTTGGCGTCCGGGACAAGCGGAGTTTGCGGTCCGAAGTGGGAAGTATCTGCGCCAATGAGTGAGGAGACGCCCGCCCCAAAGCTTGCGCGGTCCGGATGGGCCGCGGCGAACGGGCTAATCGGCTTGGCCTGCACATGCCCCCAGACCTCACCGTGCGCGCCGGCGAGCAGCTTCCCGTCGGCGAGTTCCTCCACCCGGTCGGCCATGTCCATCACAATGCGATCGTGAGTGCAGGCGATGACTGTGATGCCCTGCTCGCGGGCGAGCTTTCGGAGCAGCCCGAGTACGACCGTCGCGGTGGCAGAGTCGAGTTCGCCGGTGGGTTCGTCTGCGAGGATAAGGGCAGGCTCGGTGGCGATCGCCCGGGCGATCGCGGCGCGCTGCTGCTCGCCGCCGGAGAGCTCGTAGGGGCGGTGGTCGGCGCGGCGGGTCAGTCCAACGATTTCGAGGGCGCGTTTGGCGCGAATCACGCGCTCGCCATGCTTGAACCCGGCAATGCGCAGGGGCAGCTCCACGTTTTCGTGCGCTGAAAGCAGTGGGAGCAGACCAAAGGACTGAAAGATGAAGCCGATTTTTGCGCGACGCATTAACGTCAGTTCGCGCTCACTCATCTGGTCGACTCGTTTACCGTCGATCGCGATCTCACCGCCTGTTGGCTTGTCCAGGCCAGCGATCAGGTTCAGAAGCGTCGTCTTCCCCGAGCCCGAGCGGCCGACGAGCGCCAGGAATTCGCCTGGGGCGGCGTTGAGGGTCACGCCGTTCACGGCCCACACATCCTCGGAGCCGAGTTGGAACTTGCGGGTGACGTCGCGCACCTGGACGTTCGCTCCTGGCATTAGCGACGTTCCCCCTCGTAGCGGGAGGCCTGCTCCGAGAGCACCTCCAGCCGACCGTCGCCCATCAGCACCTTCGCGCGGTCACGAATGCTGAGCTGTTCGAGGAACTCGCGCGGGATTTGGAGCCGCCCGGCAGCGTCCACGAGAACGTATTCATCGTGCGTCACCTTGGCTTCGTTGCCTTCGGTGCGCACCCGGCGGAAAATCTCGGTGCTAGTGCGGCCGTCGCGAATGGCCGCTACGCGGTCCACTCGGGCGGCGATGTCAGGGTCATGTGTGACGATCACGATCGTTACGCCGTAGCGCCGGTTCAGTTCGCCGAAGAGTTCAAAGACTAGCCCGGCACCCACGGAATCGAGTTCACCGGTCGGCTCATCCGCGAGCAACAAGGGCGGGTTGTTGGCAAGCGCCACAGCAATCGAAACGCGTTGCTGCTCGCCGCCGGAGAGTTGATTCGGGCGATTATGGAGGCGGTGTTCGAGGTGCACTGCCCCGAGCAGTTCGGTCGCTCGTTCATGTGCGGCGTTCTTGCTCATCCCAGCGAGGATCATCGGCACTTCTACGTTCTGCAAAGCATCGAGGTAGGGCACGAGATTACGGCCCGTTTGCTGCCAGACGAACCCCACTTCGCTTCGGCGGTACTGCACCATCTCGCCGGCGGACATGGTGAGCAGGTCTCGACCGCCCACAAACGCTCGACCCGCGCTGGGCTGGTCCAGTCCGGCGAGGATGTTCAGGAGCGTGCTCTTGCCGGAACCGGAGGCTCCAACGATGGCCATCAATTCCCCGCGGCGTACGCGCAGGTCGAGTCCTCGCAAGGCCACCACTTCGAGGTTTGCGATCTTGTAGATCTTGAAGAGATCCTGGCAATCGATATACGGAGGTGCGCCGAGATCGTGCCCCGTCGATGCAAGCGCCTCGTATGTCGCCACTACAACTCACCCATGCGGAGTGCGCGCCCAACTGCCAGCCGTGAATACAACACCACGAGGGATACTACGGTGACCGTGACGGCGACGGCCAGCGACCCATACACCGTGATGATCGCCTGCCAGCTCACGCGAGAAACGAGCGGAGGCACGGGCGTGACGCCTTTCTCGGTGAGACCCATGTAGCCGATCATCAGCCGACTCAGGGGAAAACCAAGGAGCGTCCCCGCGACGATTCCGGCAACGATCACGAATGCCTGCTCGAAGGAGACCACGCCGAGAATCTGGCGGGCAGAGAATCCCATCGTCCGAAGCACGGCGAACTCGAGCGAACGGGCCTGGGCACTCGTCGAGCCGTAGGCTATGAATGCGAGGGCGCTGACCAGGATCACGGCGCCAAACGAAAGGAAGAGGATACCCTCCCAGCTAGCCGCCACGAGCGGATCGGAGGCCTGTTCAGCGTGAATTGCCGCCTCGTCCAGCACCTGCTCCACGAGCAGACCTTTCTCCTGCAGGTTGGCCTTCGTCAGCCCCGCCGGGACGGCGCTCATCCACGCCTCGTTCGGATACGCGCCCTCCGCAGCGCCGGCGACCCGCGTCGCAGCCACCTGGAACGATTCGAGATCAGCGACGAAGAGTCCAGTCTTTTTGGTTGGGTCGTAGCCGGGGAAGAGGTCGAATTCGCCCACGGCTTTCACCGGGATGTACTGGCCATTGGCGAAGATCATGAATTCGTCACCAACCTTCTTGTTCATGCGTTTGAGCACCTGACTGGCAGCGAGGACGGAGAGCGGCGCCTTAGTCACTGACCGCCTGAATCCGACCAGCGATGACCCGGCCCGACCGCGAATAAACGTCACCTTGGCAGCCAAACCGCTGCGGGGATTCTCCGCGTCGCCGCCTGTGAGCGTCCCCGGCTGAGTGAGCAAGGAAACTCCGCTGATGTTCTCATAGCGATCGAGGCTGTTGAAGTTCTCAACAACCGTCCCATCTGTGAAGCCCGTTGCGCCCAATCCCTTCGCCACCGGCGTTGCGGAGAACTGAAGGTCATCAAACGTCATGGTGACCTGGTCATTCGTATCGCCGGCGAGCCCTGGGAACCGGACGAAGAGTGAATCGAAGGTGAGTGCTCCTGCTGGCAAGCGACGGGGCGTGCCGCTAACCGGGCGGGGGACTGAGGGAGTGCCAATATTCGCGGAAAAGAACTGCCAGCCGCCGGGCGGCGCATCGCTGCTCATGGTGTACTCGAACCATCTGCCTTCGCCATCGAGGAAGCGCAGCCCGACCTGGGGCACTGGTGTGCGCGGGGGAAGCGGAAGGCGCGCCCAGAAGCCGACGCTCTGCGCATCGGCCGGGATGCTCGGGGCGCCTGCGGCTGGCGCCGGGGCCGTGCCCAACCGCGCGAGCAACTCACCTTCGCTGGCTGAGGCGTAGTCTTCGCGCCAGAAACCAAGCTGCTTGAACTCTGCCGGTCGCACGCCCAGGATCTGGATCGATTCGGAGTTGAACCGGGAGACGTTCACCGATCCCGAGGACCGCATCGCAGGGCTGACGGTGGTGGCGCCGGTCGTGGCCGAAATCGATTGGGTGAAGGCGTTTGTCGTGAGTCCCGAAGGGGTGCGAATGTCCACCAGCCGCGTCGGCGCGCCGGAGGCCTGCGCGGCGCGGTCGTTGTAGCCCTGCTCCAGTGTGGCGCGAAAGCCAGCGGCGAACATGCCGACCGCCGTGGTGAGGATAAGCAAAAGGATCAGACGGCTGTGCTGCAACGGGCTGCGGGCCATGCGGGTAAGGCTCATCGAAAGGGTTGGCCCATCGATGCGACGCGACATCCACAGAGCCAGGCGCAGGGCGAGCGGGAAGAGCCGCAGGAAGACCAGCGCAACCATCAGCATGAAGAGCGTTGGCGTGACCAACAGCAGCGGATCGGCGGAGAGGTCGCCAAAGAGCTTCTCTGTGACCAACGAACCGCGCTGACGCAACTGGAAGAAGGCGAACGCGCCCACGCCAATGAGCACAAGATCCAAGTAGTAGCGCAGGAATACTGGCTGACGCGGCGGCCTCGAAAGCTGCTGCTTGTAGTTCGTGATGCTGTAACGGCAGGCACGGTAGGCCGGCCAAAGCAACGCAGCCAGAGAAAGCACCGCGCCCAGAAAGGCCAGAGCAAAGGATTCCGTCGTGAGCGTTACGCTGAGCAGGTTTCCGTCGCTGAGATCATTGAACGGCGGCGTCAGCCCCAACAGTGAGATTGCACCGGCGGCGATCAGGGGGCCGCTGATAGTGGCCAGCGCGCCCAGCCCACAGCCTTCAAGGACGTAGATCGCCATCACCTGGGCGGTGCTCGCGCCGCGGCTTTTGAGCAGGGCAATCTCGCCCGTCTGCCGCTCAATCACCATCGTGGACATCATCACCACAAAGAAGAGGACGATACCGACGATTTGGAGCATGAGAGCGAACAACGGCAGCCGGGTGAAGAAGAGCTTCGTGCGGTAGTCGGTGAGCACGGTCCCGAGCTTCGTCTTCAGTTCGGTCTGGCCCACCTGCGAGCGAATCTCGCGATCCAGCGCCTTCACGCTATCTTCGACGCGCCGTGCGTTCGCGTAGTCGATCCTGCTCACGTCAACGAAGCCGAAGACTTCGTAGTTGACGTCCACCTCGGGCACCGTAGAGCCAACAGCATCGACGAACGTCTTTTCGTCCATGAAGAAAGGGTACGTAGGCCAGCGGGTGTTGGGCATTTCGAAGCGATCTGTCCGGCCAAACCAGTACGGTTCGGAGAGGTCCGTCGGCTCGATAATGCCAACGAGTTCTGCGCGGTAGACCAGGCCCTTCTTCCAGTGAAGGCTCAAGTCGAAGGCGTCGCCCACCTTGACGCCCATGCGGTTCGCGGTCGCCCTACCGAGGGCCAGCTCAAGCTTCGGCAGTTCACCGGCCGCTGAGGGGGGGAGGGCCGCTGGTGCGCGCCCAGACACGTAGCGAGTGTGTTCGGCGAGCCGGTCCAGGAACTGGATGTGCGCGCGCGGCAACAGGTTATCATTGGTGGGCAGTTCCTCGCCCGCGGGAGCAAGGAAGAACGTCTCCGACTTTCCGTAGTGCACGACCTGCGTGAGCACGTCGCCCGCGAGTGACTGCAGCAACTGGTCAACGCTCGCCTTTCGCTGCGCGTAATCAGTGGGCTGCAAGGACGGCGCCGAGCCATCGACTTCGAGGTCGAGGGCGTAGGGTGGCTGCGAAGTGAGTGAGTGCTTCAGTCCGAGGTCACGGATCGAATCCGAGTAGAGGGCAACGCAGGCCATCAGAGCCGCCGAAAGCACGATCCCGGTAATCAGCGTGGAGAGCACCCGCCAGTGCCCAAGACTTCGTTGGAGCACCATCCGCGCGATCGGACCGAAGGTTCGCACACGCCCCTCCCGGAGGGCCAAGGTTACAGAGGCCAGACGCGGGCGGCAAAAGCTGGGCCGGTAAGGTACCCGGCATCGGCTGACAAACCGAGACAAACCGTTGACATCGTCCGGCGCGGGCGCTACTTTTTGTTCGACAACTTAATACAGCTAGAGGCGTGGATCGGGAGAAGTACCCAGCGATGCGAGCCTTCAGAGAGCCGGGGACAGGTGGAAGCCCGGCGGCGGCGCGGCAGGCG
>JBDUAL010000440.1:0-2682 GCA_040004685.1 Anaerolineaceae bacterium
GGCCGCCCAGAACTTCCAGTGCGGCGAACAAAGTAGTAGTTCCGTTGCGCTTATAATCATGCGTCATGGTCCCGCAACGGCCTTTCTTCAGCGGCAGGCCGGGTTGCGTGCGATCCAGTGCCTGAATCTGGCTCTTTTCGTCCACGCACAGCACGATCGCTTGCTGGGGTGGATTCAGGTACAGGCCCACGACGTCGGTTAATTTCTCCAGGAATTTGGCATCCCGCGACAGCTTAAACGTCTTGACCAGATGGGGCTTGAGATTGTGGCTCTGCCAAATGTTGTTGACCGTAGACTTGCTGACGTCCTGCGCTTCGGCCATCAACCGACAACTCCAGTGCGTCATCCCACTGGGCTTGCTGCGCAGGGTGGCCTCCACAATCGACTGGATCTTCTCCGGTCCATAAGTTGGTTTGCGGCCACGCCCCGGGGCCACTTCCCACAACCCCTCCAGACCTTCCTGCTCAAACCGCGCCCGCCAAAGCATTACTGTCTTGCGATTAATCTCCAGGCGTGCCGCAATCTGATCGGCGGATTCTCCTTCGGCGGCGGCCAAAGCGATACGGCACCGTAGGGCAATCTGCTGCGGTGTTCCGAAGGCGGATGACCACTGAAGGAGTTGTTGCTTGTCGGACTCATCCAAATGGAGCGAAAGCGCGCTTCGCGGCACCATTCCAGGATAATCGAAGTATGTTTAAATAGTCCAGCTATTTGTTGGACACTACACTAGCCTTACTAGGTGTTGCTCTGTCGCCTGTCTGCGGGCAATCTGCGCGCCCATCGTCGGCGCCGTTTCAGATTTCAAGCGGAGCTGCCATCCCGGGCGCCAAGATCACCATCACCAACGTAGTACCCGCTTTGGGACATACTAACGCGTAACGGGAACCTCAGAGAGTCTTATAACGGGAGCGGACATATGCATTCACGCGCCATAGTAGCAGCGCTTTTTCTATTTGCCGGGATGGCGTTCGGACAAGGAGGCGTCGGCGCGATTTCAGGATCGGCAACGGATACTTCCGGGGCTGTGGTCCCGGGAACGGTCGTTACGGCCATCAATGACGAGACGGGCTTCCGCCGGGAAACCACGGTAGGCTCGGCCGGTGAATACTCGATCGTTGGTTTGCAACCGGGAAGCTACACGCTGGTGGCGGAGCGGAGCGGCTTCAAAAAATTCACCACCAAGGGGCTGACGTTGCAGGTGGACCAGAACGCGCGAATTGACGTGCGACTGGAAGTGGGTGTGGTGAGCGAAGTGGTGGAGGTGTCGAGCCGCGCCGCCATGCTGCAGACTGAGCAATCGTCGGTCGGGTCGGTCGTCGATCACCAGAAGATCGTCGAGTTCCCTCTGAATGGCCGCAACTTCGTGCAGCTCGGCCTGCTCTTACCTGGCGTCAACACCGGCGACGTCGGCGGTGTGGCCGGTGGCGGAACCTCGGGCGGTGGAATCTCCATCAGCGGCCTGCGTCCCGAGCAGAACAGCTTTCTGCTCGACGGCACCACCAACTCCGATCAGTACCAGAATTCTCTGGTGATCCGGCCGTCGGTGGATGCCATTGAAGAATTCAAGATCCAGACCAGCAACTACAGCGCGGAATTCGGCAAAGGCGCGGGCGGGCAGATTAACGTGGTCACGCGCGGCGGAACGAATGATTTCCACGGGACGCTGTTCGAGTTCAATCGCAACAATGCGGTCCAGGCCCGGAACCTGTTCGACCGCAATCCTTCCTTCCGTACGAGTGACGGCCGCTTCAAGGCTCCTCCGTTCAACCAGAACCAATTCGGCCTGACGCTGGGAGGGCCGGTGCGCGCTCCGCATTATAACGGCAAGGACCGCACGTTCTTTTTCGTCAACTACGAGGGATATCGCCTGCGGCGCGGCAACACCACGCTGACCAGCGTCCCCACTCCGGAAATGAAACGGGGCGATTTTTCCAGCCTTCTCGGCGCCGCGCTGGGCCGCGACGCGGAGGGAAGCGCGGTCACCCGCAATGCAATCTACGATGCTCTCACCTCACGGCTGGTGGGAGGCGTTTACGTCCGCACCCCGTTTGCGAGCAACATAATTCCGTCGAGCCGCTTCGACCCGGTCGCGCTCAAGGCCGTGAACTACGCGGGCCTGATGCCCGACCCCAATATCGCCGGTACACGCGGCGCGAACGGGAATCCCGTTTCGAACTACTTCGACGGACGGACCCGCGCCAGCAACTACGACCTCGTCAGCGTGCGCGCCGATCATCAGTTCTCCTCGAAGGACACGGTAATGGCCCGCTACAGCCTCACCGACTCCAATGCCTTCGCGCCGAACACGTTCCCAGGCTATGGCTCTCAAGACAATCAGCGCCAGATGGCCGGCACCATCGCCTACACGCACATTGTTGGAGCCGCCGCGGTCAATGAGTTCAAATTCGGATATCTGAGATTCGCCCAATACCAGGCGGCCGAGAACACCATCGCCGGCCGCGATATTGTGAAAGAGCTCGGAGTGCGCGGATTCACATTCGCCAGCACGCCCGGCCTGCAGGGCGCTCCTAATTTCAGCATCGGCGGATTCGCGACTTTCGGCGACGGCGACGGGCCGTTCCGTCCGCGCGACAATACGTTCCAGTTCATCGACCAGTTCTCCTTCAATCGCGGCCGCAACTTCTTCAAGGCGGGCGGCGAGATCCGCCGCACCCGGATGGC
>JBDUAL010000441.1:0-2680 GCA_040004685.1 Anaerolineaceae bacterium
AAGGTGATCGCCGTTGTGGCGCCGCCATTATTGGTGGCGTACAAGTCTGCGGAGGTGGTCGCGTTGGCGGTCGATTGAGGCAAATCCTGCGCGCCCGCGAGTGCGGAGGAGTCCGCCAGCTTCTGCAGGTCGGTCTTCGTATACAGCAACTGGCCGACATCCACCGACAGGCCGACGATGCCGAGGAAGGCGACCAGTCCCGCGGCGAAGAGGATCAGCACCTGGCCGCTTTCTGCTCTGAACGCATTGGCCGACCGCGCGGGTAGGGCGCAGAGCCTTCTCAACAGGTGCATGGCATCTCCCTCGGAACGTATCGCTCTCCTGATAGTACGGTCGGATGAGTGCTCTGTTTCGGTTTTTGAAGGATGAGTGAGTGGCGATCACGTAACGAACTGGTGGACGGTGGATTCGGTGGACGTTGCTGGACATGGCGGGCGCCGTTCGCGAAAACGGTGACGCAACTCACCCTGGCCGTTTACAAAAAACCGGGGCGACGCTGGCAGCACGGGTTCGACGGCAGCGAGCGGCCGTGACGCCACTGAAAGCGACCACCACGGCAAAAAGGCGAAGTAAGAAAAACAGACCGCTGTTCGAATCCCCGGCGAGCCCTGTCAGCTGTCCGCGTCGAACCCGGCGCGTTGGAAGAGGTCGCCGATGCGTTCGGAAAAGCCCGGCAGAGTCTCGCAAGTGAGCTGGTCGGCAGCCGACAGGCTTCGCCGTTCTGCGCGCTCGTACACGTCCACGGTCTGCCGCTCCAAGTCGAACACCCAGACACATGGGACGCCGAACTCGACATAGAGCGAGGCTTTTGCGCGCATCTCGGTGCGGCTCTGCCCGACGGAGAGCAGTTCAACCACCAGGTCCGGCGGCCGGGTCATCCATTCGTCTGGCTTCGGCTGGGCAGTCTTGTACAGTGCGAGGTCCGGGATCGGAGCCGAAGGACCCCAGGCGGGTGCGTCTGGGATGATGGCGCGCGGCTCGACGCCGACGACGCCGAACGACCGAAGCGCGACGGCCAATTCAACCGCCAGTGTGCTGTGGCCCCATCTCGGTGACATCTTCTCGTGCACCTCGCCGTCGATCAGTTCAAGTCGCCGCTCTTCGATGTCTGGCATACTCAGGAACTCAGCGAGCGAGAGACGCGTCTTCGTGGTCATAGAACCAGTCTACTACTCGGCGCTGACTTCCTAACCAGTTGCGCCACGTAGCCGAGCGCGCCGGAGTGCGCGAAGCGAGCTGAAGAATGTCCGTCGCCGCTCCTGCCAATCCTGCTTTGGCCCCAGATCGCGACTTGCTTGCGGCTACTCCGTTCAGCGGGTTGGCATCTCTATGGGTGCGTAATAGGGCTTGTCCCCGAGCGCTTCGACGGCGCTCCAGAACTCCGGGCCCCCAGCCTTGGCGGGGTCGTCCAGTGCCCATGCCTGGCGTTTGTACGACCAGTTCTCGGGGTGCAGATGCTGTGCCTCGGCGAAGTAGGGTTGGGCGGCCGCCGCGTTTACCTGAGCGAACAGGTGAAGGCCCATGGCGAAGTTCGTGGCCGCGAGGGCGTGTTCGTTCGATGGTGGCTGGAAGCCGCGAAGCACTTCGGATTCAGAAAGCGCCCAGGGCGATTCATCGCCGCGGCGGGCCCAGTCCTTTAGACCTTCAATGTAGGCCCGTTTCGCGGCCCGCGACGATGCCATCGCTTCCTCGGGCATCTTGAACGTCTTCTGGTCCATTTCGCGGAATCCATCACTGGCCCCGGCGGATTCTGGGGGACGGACGATGCGGCCCTGTTCGTTGATCCAGACGCCGATCGGCACGTTTACCATGCCGTAAAGCTCGGCCACCAAATGGCCGGTATCGATGAGGGAGGGATAGGTGGACTTCGCCGACTCGATCCACGGTCGAGCAGCGGCCACTCCGGCGCTGTCGAAGGCGACGGTGATGGGCACGAATCCGAGGGCGCCAACTTCTTCGTAGAGACGCTGCCACACGGGCAGGTCAAATCGGCATCCTCACCACGACGCCCAGGAAACGAGAAACACCTTGCGGCCGCGGTAATCGCTGAGGGAGTGTTCGACGCCAGCCATGTCCGGGAGGGTGAAATCAGGGGCGTGGAGGGAGCGCAGCGCGCTTGCGCGAGACTCGGCCGCCTCGCCGATCGCCCATGATTGGCTCGGGTGGTCGTGCAGGACCGGCTGGCCCATATAACGGGCGAATGCAGCGATGTTGAAGCTATCGCTGTTGACGAATTCCGCTTCGCGACCGTGGGGCAGCGGCACGCATACTTCGTCGCGGCAGACGCCTTCGGGCTTTAGCGTCCAACCCGTGGTCGCCTCGAGAGTTACAGTTTTCAGCCAGAGCGCGTCCGGCCGTTCGGCAGAACTTGGAACCGGGTGAGACTGGTTGTTGATGAGGAGCGTGGCCATGGCGGCCTCCTATGGCGCAGGGGCGCCACAAACGACGATAGCCCGTTGCATGGAGCTACGCTACCGGCGAAAGGCTATCTGGAACGCGGCCGCCGCACGGCGCCTCGCTCCCCGCGCCAAGGCGCTACGATACGCGCGCCCAACAGCGGGCGGAGGGATACCAATGGCAACACGGCGTAGCTTCTGGGGCTGGGGCCTCGAATCGGACGAACCATCGGACGCCGACCGGGCAGCCGCAGCGACACGACTCTCTAAGCGCTACGGCAGCG
>JBDUAL010000036.1:0-8953 GCA_040004685.1 Anaerolineaceae bacterium
GAGTTCCTTAGCCTGGTATTCGTGAAGTTTCATCTTTGTCTCCGTGGGGAAAGTGCTGGGAGAGCGTACATCCCGGAGCGGGTAGCGGGTAGCAAACGTACTGGTTGAAAACGTCCGTCACAGATCGTCCTGGACGCGCTTGGAGGTGGAGCTTGCTGAGTTCGCGTTGGACGCTGCTCAGAATGTCAGCGCCGTGCTCCTAGCCAGCACCTCTCCCCCTCCACCCCTGCTTCGGTTGTTTGTCCCGCCCACTAGATCGATGCAGCAAGACAGTTGGCCCGCCACGCTCCGCCTCTGAGTGACAATCTCGCAGGTTCGTCCGTTACTCGAGCGCGGGATTCGCTTCAAGCGGAGGTGGATCGGGCACGAAACGCCGGGTGGCCCAGTGGCAGACGATGGCGCAGAGGATGCCTACGGTCAGGTCCGCGACATAGTGTTCAGCCAGATACAGCAGACTGAAAGCCATGACGCCGCTGTACGCCAGTAGCCCCCAGGCGATGCGAGGATAAAGATCCCGCGCCCAGAGGTACATCGCGAAGGTCACGCCCATGTGGATAGACGGCATGGCGGCGACCGAATTCGGCTCGCCAAGCGAGGCATAAACTGTCCGGTAGGTCTCGCCGTCGACTCGGCCACCAACGAAATCCATCACGCGAAAGACACGAGGAAGCTGTCCCGCCTGCGCGGCGAGCCATGGAGGTGTTGTGGGAAGCAGAAAGAAGAGCGCCAGGCCAAGGTACATGGTGCCAACGACGAGTACCGTGTAACGAGGAAACAGTTCGCGCCGCCACACGAAGATGGCAATTGCACCGGCATGCGGGACAAAGAAGAACGACCAATGGACCTCGACAGTCAGGAAATCCAGCGGGGTCAGCCGGGCGGGGGAGAACAAACGATCCTGGAGCCAAACCACCGGATCCGTTCCAAAGAAGAAGAACTTGTCGATGTCGATGACGTACAGGGTGCGAATAGGGACTATCGTTTCGTCGGCGTAGGCGCGCAGCAGGGTATACACGAATATTCCGGCCACGTAGGCGAACCACCACCGCCGAGCCCGTGATCGGCGCACCTCCGGGGCCCATGCCACCAGAGTGAGAGCGACGAGGCCGAAGCCCACCCACAAATGGTCCTGCCACAACCTGGTCGCCACCGTTGCCGCCATCGCTAGGAGCAGTGTGGCCTGGATCAGCAACAGAGCGGATTCGCCCGGCCCACGCTCACGCCGCACCGGTGATACCACTACGCCCGGCCCAACGGTCTTCGGGGCCCGATAGGCAGAGGGAACTGTCATTCGCAGGCGATCGTAATCTCCTCAGAGCGCTGACGGAAGAGACAAAGTGTGGCACTCTTTCACTAAGGCAGCCGAAACGTCGACTGTTTCCCCGGGGAGAGATGCGCCGCTTCGTTATCGGACTCATCGTCACCTGTGTTTGTGCAGGCTTGTTACTCCGGCTTATTGACCGCTCGGCCACTGCCGACGCTCTCCGCGGCGCGGATCCCAAGTTCATTATTCTTGCCGTGAGCTCCTTGATGGTCTCCATCGCAGCGAAGACAGTCCGATGGAGACTGTTGCTACCCTCACAATCGGGAGTGACAACGCCGCGGCTCTACCGCATCCTGCACATCAGTTTCCTGCTCAACAACGTACTGCCCGCTCGGCTCGGAGATGTGGCGCGCGTTGCCCTCACATCGCGCCAGCCGGGGCTGCGTTCGGGCCATGTGGTCTCCTCACTGCTGACCGAGCGCGTGACCGATTCAGTGACGTTGGTCGCCGGGTTCGTGTTGGTCAGTCCGTTCTTGCCTATCCCAGATGACTACCTTCCGTGGCTGCACGCGGCCTGGTTCACGCTCGCGGGGATGGTCGCTGCAGCACTCATCATCTTACTCAGCCATCGGCGGCTTGTAGGCCTCGCCGGGCGACTCTCCCTGGGGCGGCTCATTCCGGGAAACGCCCGTGTGAAAGAGGAAGCGGTCTCGTTCCGCGAGGGCTGGCGCCAGTTGTTTTCGCGACAACACGTGGTGAGCATCTGGGCGTGGTCCTGGGCAGCCTGGCTAGGCGCGTTCGCGATCAACTACCTGCTGATGCGTGCACTTCAGATCGACGCGCCGGTAACAGTGGCAGTGCTGCTCACGTGCACAACGAACCTGGCGATGCTGATCCCATCGTCCCCCGGCTACATCGGGGTGTTCCACGCGGCGGCAACGCTGTCTTTGGCCCCATTCGACATCGGCGCCAGCCGCGCACTGAGCTTTGCGATCCTTGCCCACCTCGTGAACGTGGTGCCGGTGAGCCTGCTGGGCGCAAGTTTCCTGCTGCTGGGGCGCGAATCTCTCAGCCTGAACATGGGGCTGCTGCGGCGCAAGCCGCATCGTTCGGTCGCCGAAGCCACGACCGAGGCCTAACGTCTATTCGCCCTCGAGTTCGGAGCCGCGCGCGGTCCGCCCGTACCGCTCGGCCATATCACGAAGCCACGCGGTACGGTTGGGATGGATCTGATCCCACTGGAAGCGCCAGGTCCAATTGCCTTCCCGTTCGCCGGGACGGTTCATCCGCGCATCGCTGCCAAGTTGGAGCACGTCCTGCATCGGTATGATCGCGAGGTTGGCTACGGATTCATACGCCAGGCGGACAAGGTCGCTGACGATGTCTGAACCATCACGGCCGAGATAGCGAAGGACGTTGCCGCGACCGTAGTCATCGAGTGATCGGAACCACCCGAGCGCGGTGTCGTTGTCATGTGTGCCGGTATACGCCACAAGCTCTCGAACATGGTTGTGCGGAAGGTATGGGTTACGCCAATCGCCCTGGAAGGCAAACTGCAGGACCGCCAGACCGGGGTAGCCCAGCCCATCGCGGAGTGCGCGAACGGCAGGGGTAATGACGCCCAAATCTTCGACGATGATTGGGAGTTTGCCAAAACGGGCCTCGAGACTCTCGAACAGCGCTCGCCCCGGGCCGGGGCTCCAGGCGCCGTTCGTCGCAGTTAGCTCGTCTCGAGGGATTTCCCACGCCGATTCGAACCCACGGAAGTGATCTATGCGCACTACGTCCACCATCTCGAACGAACGCGAGAGCCTCGACGCCCACCATTGAAAGTCCGTCATCTGCGCCTGTACCCAATCGTAAACCGGGTTCCCCCAATGCTGGCCGGTGCTCGAAAACGCATCCGGGGGCACCCCTGCCACCACCAGCGGGTGAGCCGCCTCGTCTAATTTGAAGAGGTGAGGGTTGGCCCAAACATCAGCGCTGTCGCGATCCACAAAGATCGGAATATCGCCAATCATCTGGACGCCGCGCTCGTTCGCATAGGCCTTCAGGAACGCCCATTGGCGCGCGAAGGCGAGCTGCAAGAACTCGTGATACTGAACATCCCTCGCAAGATCACCGGCGACGCCTTGTTCGCGGACAGTTGCCGCGGAACGGAACTCGGGAGGCCAGTCCCACCACGGAACGGAAATTCCCGCTCTCAACGCGGCAAAAGTCGCGTAGCCCGAGAGCCACGGGGAGGCGGCTCGAAATGGCTCAAGGTGTTGTTCGCCGCTGTCCGCCATGAACCGATCGAACGCTAAACGCAGGAGCGGCTCGCGAGACTCCGCTCGTGCGGAATAGTCGATGCGATCGCTTGAGCCGGGAACCTCCGGGAGTTCATCAACTCCGTCCAGCCATCCGCGTTCTCGAAACTCGTGGAGCGAAAGCAGCAGTGGGTCGCCCGCGAAGGCCGAACGGGAAGCGTACGGCGAGTTGCCGGGTCCTGGTGGCCCGAGGGGCATAAACTGCCACGCGGTCTGCCCAGAATCGCGCAGAAAATCGACGAACCGGTAGGCGTCCGGGCCGAGCCCCGCCGCGCCCGGTAGTGAGGTGGGGTGGAGAAGCACCCCCGCGCGGCGGGGGACACGTTCTGGCTGGCCAATGTCACTCATGGACGCCCTCTCAGTTCGGCTAGCCCGACAACGCGCCGACGGTTACGGGCCTATCGTCGCGACTGGAACACTAGGAGCACGCCGCTGGAAACGGGTGGTTTACCCCCCGGAACGGCGAATAGACTCCTTGGCTTTTGTCACGACATTTTGCGGGGTGAAGCCGAACTTCTCGAACAGGATCGGCGCAGGAGCGGAGGCGCCGAAGTGCTCAATCGAAACCTGTTCGCCGTAATCACCGGTATAGCGGTGCCAGCCATGCGAGACGCCAGCCTCGACGCTCACGCGAGCGCGGACGGCAGGGGGGATGACTCCGCGACGGTAGTCCTCAGGTTGTGCATCGAAGATCTCCCAACAAGGCATGCTCACCACCCGGGCCTGAATGCCCTCGGCCGCCAGGAGCGTTCGCGCCCCAAGCGCAACCTCGACTTCGGATCCGGTGGCGAGGAGCACCACGTCCGGTGTGCCCTCCGCGTCAGCCAGGATGTACGCACCGCGGCGAGTGCCTGCCTCGATGGTCTGGGCATCGTCCATTGTCGGGAGGTTCTGGCGGGTGAGGATGAGGGCGGTCGGCCCAGCGCCTTCGATGGCGAGCTTCCACGCTGCCGCCGTTTCGTTCGCATCCGCCGGACGGATGACGCAGAGTCCCGGCATCGCCCGTAGCGAGGAGAGATGTTCGATCGGTTGGTGCGTCGGACCGTCTTCGCCGACACCGATGCTGTCGTGCGTGAACACGAAGACTGCGTGGGCCTTCATGATCGCGGCGAGGCGAATCGCCGGGCGCATGTAGTCAGAAAACACGAGGAACGTGCCCGAATAAGGGATCAGCCCACCATGCATCGCCATTCCGCTGACGATGTTCCCCATCGCGTGTTCGCGCACCCCAAAGTGGATGTTCCGGCCGCTCGCTTCGTTAGCGCCGATGTCGCCGTATCCATTGAGATGTGTGTTGTTGGATGGAGCAAGATCGGCCGAACCGCCCACCAGTTCCGAGAGGGTGGCGGCGATAGCATTCAAGACCTTGCCGGACGCCGCGCGCGTGGCCATAGCCCCGTCCGCGGAACTGAACGAGGGCACAGACAGCTGCCACTGTTCGGGAAGCTCACCGGCCTGGACACGCTGCAGGAGCGCAGCTTCAACAGGATAGGCATCGGTGTAAGCCGCAAGGCGGACAAGCCAATCCGCTTCCGCCTGCTTCCCCCGGGGACCGGCCTTGCGAAACTCAGCGAGTGCCTCTTCAGGTACGAAGAACGACGAGTCCGAGGGCCAGTCGAGCGCGAGCTTCGTGAGCCGCACCTCCTCCTCCCCAAGGGGGTTGGAGTGCGCCTCCGCAGTGCCAGCCTTGTGGGGGCTCCCGTAGCCGATCGTGGTCTTAGCCATGATCAACGAGGGCCGCCGCTGCTCCTTGCGAGCGCGCTCAAGGCCGGCAAGGACGTCTGCCATGTCGTTGCCGTCTACCGGGGTGACGTGCCAGCCATAGGCCTCGAATCGTTTCCCCACGTCCTCCGTAAACGCTAGCGACGTTTCTCCTTCAATCGTGATGCCGTTGTCGTCATACAGGTAGATCAGCTTGCCGAGACCCCATGTGCCGGCGAGCGAGGCGGCCTCGGATGCAACGCCTTCCATGAGGTCACCGTCGCTGCAGATGCCGTAGGTGTAGTGGTCGACGATGGTGTGGCCTGGCTTGTTGAACTGGGCGCCGAGATGGCGTTCGGCAAGAGCCATGCCTACGCCCATCGAGAAGCCCGCGCCGAGCGGCCCAGTAGTGATCTCCACGCCGGGTGTTTCGAGCGATTCCGGATGGCCCGGAGTACGGCTGCTCCACTGGCGGAACTGCTCGAGTTCCGCCAACTGAAGTTCGTAACCGGTAAGCGCAAGAAGACTGTAGAGGAGGAGCGAGGCGTGCCCCGCGGAGAGAATGAAGCGGTCGCGATCCGCCCACGCTGGGTTGGCTGGGTTGTGCTTGAGGAACCGTGACCAAAGCGCGTATGCCATTGGGGCGGCGCCCATTGGCGCGCCGGCGTGGCCGGAGTTTGCCTTCTGAACACTATCGATCGCGAGCGTGCGGATGGTATTGATGCAGAGTTGATCAAGCTCGGTTGTTTCTGTTGCCAATGCCGCAAGCTCCTCGGGATTCGGTCGCCGCCCGGTACGCCCATCGTGTCGCGCCGGACGCTCACAGGCCAGTCCCCTCGGGCGTGCCGGACAGGTCGTCGCAGGTCAAACTGCACGCTTTCGACCGTTCCGAGGAGTGGAGTTCCGAGACAGCAAAAGAGGCGTGATCCCGCCGTTTCACGCCTCTCAGCCCTAGTCGTAAGGGGCGCCTATGCAGTCTTAGCGAGCGTTCGAAGACAGCGGGTGCAGATGTTGACGCGGTGCCAATCACCGGCGACGAACACGCGCTGTTTGGCCACATTGGGGCGAAAGAAACGGCTCTTCTTCGGAGCTTTACGTTCCCAGCGTCCGCTGTGTTTATGTCGGATGTGCCGGCCGAATTGCGTTGTTTTGCTGCAAATATCGCAGGCTCCACTTGCCATGCGTGATGGTTCCTTACGTGAGAGAATCGAACGCTGATGGTAGCACTCGAATTCGCTAACGGCCAAACTCCCGCCCGGCGCGCCATCTGTTGACGACAGCGAATCCCGGGGCCGTACTAATCGATGGTTCGCAGCTGCGTACCATCTTCGTCGCCGCCGCAGAACATTTGCACAGCAGCGCGAAGGCGGTCGATGCGATAAACGTCTACCCGGTGCCGGACGGCGACACGGGTTCAAATATGTCGGCTACCTTAAATGAGTCAGTTGAACGGACGCTTTCACTTGACGATGGTTTCTCTGTGGCCGAGTTACTGACAAGTCTGTCTAAGGGTGCGCTCTACGGTGCACGCGGCAACTCAGGAGTCATCCTCTCGCAAGCACTGAGGGGACTTGCTCTCGGCGTTGGAGACCGCCCGTGGCTTGACGCCCAGGGTCTGGCCGCTGGCCTTAGGGCGGCCGCCGATGGTGCCTACGCGGCAGTCAGCAAACCCCAGGAAGGGACGATGTTGACCGTGCTCCGCGCCGCTGCGCAAGGCGCTGGCGCGATCGCGGACGACCTCCCCGGAGATGGCCGTGGTTTGCCCTGCGTGGGCGTCCTTGACGCCGCCGCCGCGGCCGCCGAGAGAGCCGAGGCTGCGACGACTGACCAGCTCCCGGCACTGCGTGCAGCCGGAGTGACGGACGCGGGCGGTGAGGGAATCTGCGTCATCCTCCGGGGGATGGTGGCCGCGGTCCGGGGTGAACTCCCGCGACCAACCCTGATGCCACGTCGCGCCATTGCCTCGCTGATCGGGCACGCTTCTGATGAGTTTGGCTTCTGTACCGAGTTCATGGTCGAATCCGCTGGTGATCCGTTGAACTTGCCCGGGCTCAGGTCAATGGCCCGAGCGGTTGGTAACACCTCGGTTGTCGTCGTCGGCGACGATACAGCGGCGCGGGTCCACGTCCACACGGCATTTCCGGAGCGGGTGGTAACCGCTGGGGAAACGTTTGGGCGCGTCTCTCGCGTGAAGATCGAAGACATGAGCGCCCAGAACACACGGTTCGAAGCAATCGGCTCGGGGGCGAGCAAGCTGGTGGCGCTCTTGGCAATCAGCCATGGCGAAGGGTTCAATGCGATCTTTCGCAGTCTCGGAGCGACGATCACGAACCTCGGGGAAGTCGCCAAGCCTCCGGCAGGAGCGATTGCGGCAGCAGCCGACGCCTTGCGAACGCCGGACGTCATCGTCCTCACCAATCACCGGAACGTCGTCCTGGCTGCCCAGCAGGCGGCGAAGCTCTCTTCCTGCACACTTCACGTTCTACCAACCACCACGTTGCCTGAGGGCATAGGTGCAGCGATGGCGTTTTCTGGGTCGCAGGGGGCCCGGCAGAACATGACGAACATGCTTGCCGCTAGCAGAGCGATACGAACCGTCGAAGTCACGAGGTCAGCGGCCAACCGGCAGGCGGATGGCGTGGACGCCCGCAAAGACGAAGCGATTGCCTTGGTCGACGGGCGACTGGTCATCAGCACCATGGATCCGCTGGATGCCTTGGTTGCCGGTTTGGCTGCGGCCAACGCAGCCAGTGCTTCGCTGATCACGCTCTACGGGGGCGAAGAGACCGGCGCCATCACCCTCGCGTCCGCCCGCAAGCGGATCTCCTCCGCCTACCCTGGCATAGAGATCGAGGCGATCGTTGGCGGGCAGCTGCTCTACCCGTTCATCGCCTCGTTGGAATAGGAGTACCGCCACGAGGCTCAGAATCCTCTTCTTCGTTCCTGCCCTTCTCGTCCTGAGTGTTGCAGCAGCGTGCGGGAACGACGAGGGAAGCAAGGCGACCACTTCCGGATCTTCGCCTTCCCCATCCCGGCCCAGCGCCAACGCAGCGGGGCGGAACCTGATCACCATCCAAATCGGCGACAATACGTTCGCCCCGTCCAACCTGACGGTCCCGGTGGACTCGAAAGTGACCTGGGACTGGAGCGGGAATAACCCGCACTCCGTAGTCGGGAGCTGGCAGGGAGCCACCGTCCAATCCCAGCAGTTCAGCCGCTCAGGTTCGTTCGAGTTCACGTTCGCTACGGAGGGGACGTTCACATACCAGTGCGGCGTACATGGGACGGCGATGGCCGGGAAAGTTAACGTCAAGCCGTAGCGCTTAGTGCGCGACCACGGGATCCGACTCTCGAAGCGGCGCGTCCGCGTCTCCCTGTGCCCGCCCTGGCGGCTGGGACGTCTGAACCGTCCGACGCAGCGGAAGTTCCTTGATCAGCAGCGCGAAGAGTAGGCAGAGCAGAGCAGCGCCAAGCGCCATGGTGAAGATCATCCGTACCGCAACGGCGACGGACTCGGACTGAGCGTCTTTGGCGCGTACCAGGATCTGGTCTCCGCCGTCGAGCGCTCGGACGTTTTTTTGGATGGACGCGTAGACACCCTTGTTGAGGGTGATTGTTGGGTCATCCAACTCGACGGAGCTGACCTGGCCGACAGCGGCGCGGTCCGCCGCATCGAAGC
>JBDUAL010000442.1:0-2656 GCA_040004685.1 Anaerolineaceae bacterium
GCCACGCCGCCGCTTCGTTGCGCAGCTACATGCTCCTCGATGTCGCCGGCGAGGTGCCCCTCCCGCCGCGCACTCCCCCGTCGGTAACCGCGATTTACGAGTGCGGCGACAGGCGCTTCATCCATCTGCACGGGAGTTTCACTCACGCGCCGGGAATCCTCGCCGAGCTCGGTTTATCGGACGGGGCTTCGGCTGGGGAGATCGCCGCCGCCACCCTCAAGCGCGGCGCGTTCGAACTCGAAGACGCACTCGCCGCCAAGGGCCTATGCTGCGCCGTCTGCCGCACAGACGAAGAGTGGGCGGCCCACCCCCAGGGCGCATTGCTCGCGACCAAACCCGTGGTCGAAGTGACGAGGATTGGCGACGGCCCGCGCATCCCGCTGACCCCCGCCGAACGCCCGCTGAGTGGCGTCCGCGTCCTCGATCTGACGCGCGTACTGGCAGGGCCAACCTGCGCCCGCACGCTCGCCGAACACGGTGCCGATGTCTTGCACATTGCCGCCCCACATCTGCCCACGATCGAACGCTTCGAAATGGATACCGGCCACGGCAAGCGCCAGGCGTTCCTCGACCTCAACGTGCCCGCCGAAGCCGAAACCCTGCGCGAACTCGTGCGCGGCGCAGACATCTTTTCGCAGGGCTTTCAACACCGCTCGCTGGGGCGCCGCGGGTTCGGCGCCGAACAGTTGGCCGCCATTCGCCCGGGAATCATCTACGTCTCGGAAAACGCCTTTGGCCACGACGGACCGTGGCTGGAACGGCCCGGCTGGGAACAACTGGCGCAAGCCACTACCGGCGTGGCCGTGGTGCAGGGCGGTAAGGGTCGACCGGTGCTCGCCCCGGCGGCGATGAACGACTACACCACCGGCTACTTCGCCGCCATGGGCGCGATGATCGCCCTGAGGCGGCGGGCGGAAGAGGGTGGCTCATGGCTCGTCCGCGTCTCCCTTTCGCAGACTAGCATGTGGTACTACCGCATGGGCCAGGACTTGGACCGAAACGCCGCCACGGGAATTGGCGACACGGCGCCATTCATGGAAGAGCGAGACACCCCGTACGGCCGCATGAAACACCTCGGCCCGCCCTTGCGCATGTCCGAAACGAACCCCCGCTGGGAGCTGCCCTCAGCCCCGCTCGGCAGCGGTCAGCCAGTCTGGGTGTAAGTCACAAGACCGGGCCGTCTATCAACCTGCCGCAGCCTTCGAAGACTTCGAATCGTGAATCGCCCGGTTCGATGCGGTGCAGCGCGACGAGGCGGCCCTACCAGACACGGCCGACCCGGAGCGGCTAGCGCACAGTGATCGCCGCGTTCGAAATCACCGGCGTGCCGCGCTCCTTCGTCTTCGCGTCAATGAACAGCGTCGAGCCGTCTTTCCAGATGCTCGTCACGATCGTTTCGCCTGGGAAGACCACGCCCGCGAATCGCGCCTGGTAGCGGGCCACGCTTGCCGTGTCGCCGCCGAGCGCCGCGTCCACCACCGCCTTGCACACGATGCCGAAGGAGCAGAGGCCATGGAGGATCGGCATGTCGAAGCCGCCCATCTTCGCGAACTCCGCGTCGGCGTGCAGCGGGTTCTTGTCGCCCGAGAGCCGGTAGAGCAACGCCTGCTGGGGCAGCGTCTTCGATTCGACGACGTGATCAGGGGCGCGGTTAGGTGCGCCGTTGCCTGCCGATGGCCCGCTCTCGCCGCCAAAGCCGCCTTCGCCGCGCAGAAAAAGGGAGAAGCGGTTGATGAAGAGCGGCTCCGCCTGGCCCTTCAACCGCGTCTCCATCTCAAGGACGACGAGCGCCGCTTTGCCCTTGTCGTAGATTCCGGCCACTTTGCCGGAGCTCTCCACTTCACCCTCGACTGGGATGGCGCCGCGGATCTCGAGGTCCTGTTCGCCGTGCAGCAGCATCATCGGATTGAACGACATCCCCGGGACGGCGCCGAGACCGCCAAGCGCCCCGAAGGCCGGCACTACACCGAAACTCGGGAGGACTTTCAGGTTCTTTTCGTAGGTGTAGGAGAGCTCATTCGGGTCCGTTTGAGGCACGCCAGCACCAACGCCGAGGGCGTAGAGGATGACGCGGTCACGGTTCCACGAAAAAGGGCTGCCGGTGATCGGCGCACCGAGGGCTCTCGAGGGATCGATCGGCATGGCGAAGCTCCGCTGTGTGTTTCAGCCAGCGTAGGGCATCGCAGCATTCGGCGGGTGCGAAGGGGCTACTTTTCGCTGATGCCGTAGAGGCCGACGGCCACACCGACAAGCGTGAGCCCAATGAGCGAAGCGATGGCGAGCCACGAGACAAGGTCCATGCGCCGATTATGCCAAGACTCGGCGCCGGAGGCGAGCCGTCTGCGTGCATTGCCGACGTGGTGAGGCTAGAGCCCGGACGCCGAGAGCGAGCCGCGAAGTTCGGGAGTCCCGGAGGTCACAAGGCGAAACTCGAAAGCCATGCTCCCCAGGATGGCGGCAGCCAACGGATCATCGCCATCCCCGGTGAGCGGAAGAGGCGTCGCCACCACCGGCTCGAGTTCGGGATTCACGGCTGGTTCAGGCTGTGGAGCGGCGGCAAACTCCATCCCGATTTGCGAGAGAAGAGCGAGTCGGTTCAGAGAACTGTTCCTACGTTGGTCTGGTTAAGTCCACACCACACGTATTGTTAGAAAAC
>JBDUAL010000443.1:0-2650 GCA_040004685.1 Anaerolineaceae bacterium
CGAAGTGTTTCGCGGATCGCCGGTAACGCCAGACCACGTCAACCCCGAAGCTCCGTGGCCGCACCTCGAGTCCCTTCGCCAACGCACGGCGGAGTGCGGCAAGGTGTTAACCGAGAGGCTCGCCGTCTACCCTTCCTACACGTTCAATTCCGCCCGCTGGCAGGAGCCGGAACTCGCCACCGCCGTCATCAGGGCGATCGATAGCGACGGCTTCGCTCGCGTGGAGCAGTGGTCGCCAGGCGACGCCGCAGCGCTGCCCCCCGCGGCCGATATCCCCGCCCGCTTGCCTTCGATTAGAGCGATCAATACTGCAACTCACAAGGTTCGAGAGATCTTGGCGCGATCCGCGAGCGGCGAGGTGCTCGGCGAGGCTGACCTGACGCGGCTCTTCCAGGCCCGAGGCGACGACTACCACCTGGTCTGCGAGGCTGCTGACCGCCTGCGCGCCGAAGTGAACGGCGACCGCGTTACCTACGTGGTCAACCGCAACATTAACTACACCAACATCTGCTACTTTCGCTGCCAGTTCTGTGCGTTCGCGAAAGGCAAAATGAGCGAGAGCCTGCGAGGCACCCCGTACGACCTGGCCCTTGACGAAGTCGTTCGGCGAGCAAAAGAGGCCTGGGAACGAGGGGCCACTGAGGTCTGCATGCAGGGTGGAATTCACCCTGAGTACACGGGCGCCAAATACATCGAAATCCTTCGCGCCGTGAAGGCAGCTCTTCCCCGCATGCACGTCCACGCGTTCTCGCCGTTGGAAGTTGCCCAGGGTGCGGAGACGTTGGGCATCTCGGTTCCACAGTTCCTCGTGATGTTGAAGGAGGCGGGATTGGGCACGCTGCCGGGGACGGCCGCCGAAGTCCTTGACGACGAGGTCCGCGTTACACTCTGCCCCGACAAGCTCACCACCAACCAATGGCTGAGCGTTGTCGAAGACGCACACCGGGCAGGCTTCCACACGACATCAACGATTATGTACGGCCACATTGACGGGCCTGTGAATTGGGCGCGCCACCTCATACGCTTACGCGAACTGCAGATGCGCACTGGCGGTATCACCGAGTTCGTCCCGCTCCCGTTCGTGCACATGGAAGCGCCGATCTACCTGAAAGGCAAGGCCCGACGAGGCCCGACTTTCCGCGAAGCGATTCTCATGCACGCTGTCGCTCGTCTTGCCCTTCACCCCCACATCACCAACATCCAGGTCTCGTGGGTGAAGATGGGCGTCGAAGGCGTTAAGGCGTGCTTGGCCGCGGGAGTAAACGACATGGGCGGCACATTGATGAACGAAAGCATCTCGAAGGCTGCCGGGGCCGCGTTCGGCCAGGAACTGCCGCCGGAAGAGATGGAGCGCGTGATCACTGTCGTGGGGCGGACGCCTGTGCAACGCACAACGCTCTACGGGCTGTCGCCAGAAGATCGCCAGATTGCGTCCTTTGGTGCGGACGAGCTTCTGCCGCTCGTTCTTACGCCCGCGAAGAAGTACGAACGTCGGAAAGAGGCCGCCGTTTCGGCGTGAGCTAGAGAAGACGCCGCTGCTTGCCTTCGCCGCTTCCCGGATGCGGAAGATGAAGGTCGAAAGCAAGGCCCGCGACTCGCACCAGCGCCGCGACCGCCACGCCGAGCATCGCCGCGCCGCCCGTGGACACGGGATCGAATGCCCAGACAGCCAGCCCACCGACGCCCGCGGCGGTCGCGTTCACTTCGGCGCGCAAGACCATCGGCACCCGATCGGCCAGCAGGTCGCGGACAACCCCACCACCGGTGGCGGTGAGGATCGCGAGCAAGATGACCGCCGGGAGCGGCAAGTCCGCCTGAATTGCGACTAACGCGCCCGCGGCAGAGAACGCGCCCAAACCAGCGGCCTCGGCCACTGCCAACAGCACCTTGGGGAATCGGCGCTGCACGGAGACCAACACGATCGCCAAAAACGAACCACCGATTGGCCACAGCACGTAGTCCCAGCGGTCGATGACCAGCGGCATCCGCCCAACAAGAACGTCGCGCATCAGACCGCCGCCCGTCGCCGTCACGACTCCCATCACCAGCAGGCCGAACACGTCAAGCCGCCGCCGAACGCCAACCTCCACGCCGCCAAGAGCAAACGCTACCAGCCCGATCCGATCGAGGATGCCGATCAGTTCAGACGCGGCGAGGTGCATCGGTCAAGCCTACCGTCCGGACCGACCTACGAGATACGAGCGGCGACCGGCAAACGTCTCCAACACAACAACGGTCGCGAGCCGTTAGCGCCGGGCGAGGGACTGAGCACGAGTTCGTCGTCCGAGACGAACCGAAATCCGCGAACCTGCTCAACGAGAAGCCCGGGGGAGAGACGCTCCAAGGACGCGGTGCACCAGCGTTCCCTCAGGTACGTCGTCCACTTCGAACGTCCCGCAGTAAGCGACGTATGGGCCAAACGCGGGGTCACGTGGACCAAGTCGTGCAGACAAATGGCCGGACTCGGTCCAGACCACCAGGCCACAGGGTCGTTCCCCCAGGGCCGGGCCACAACCCCGTCGGCGCCATAGACCTCGAACGAGGTGAGTTCCAGCGCCTACGAACCGCCGGTTCGAGGTGCGGACCACACGGCTATTTGTTCTTCGGGGCGTTCAGCCAACTCATCATCGAACGCATCTCAGCACCAACG
>JBDUAL010000444.1:0-2647 GCA_040004685.1 Anaerolineaceae bacterium
GGGGTGCTTGGATCGGGTGATGTGGCGAGGGTACTCGCTGCAGGATTCTTGAAACATGGTCACGAGGTAATGATGGGCACGCGCGAGCCTTCCAAACTGTCTGACTGGGCGACGAAGAATCCTCCGGGCCTCGTGGGCGGCTTCGGCGATGCGGCAAAGTTCGCCGACTTGGTAGTTCTCGCAGTCAAGGGCACCGCTGCGGCCCCGGCCCTCAGTGCCGCAGGCGCAGAAAATCTGGCGGGAAAGCCGGTGATCGACGCGACTAACCCGATTTCGGACACGGCGCCCGTCAACGGAGTGCTGAAGTTCTTCACAGATCTGAACGAATCTCTCATGGAGCGACTACAAGACCAGTTTGATACCGCACGGTTGGTTAAAGCTTTCAATTCCGTAGGCAACGCTAGCATGGTGAACCCGCAATTCGAGGGCGGCAAGCCAACAATGTTCATATGCGGTAACGACGATCAGGCAAAGAAGACCGTAACCGGAATTCTTGATCAGTTCGGTTGGGAAACAGCCGACATGGGCAAGGCCGAGGCAGCTCGTGCAATTGAGCCGTTGTGTATGCTCTGGTGCATTCCGGTTTTCCTTCGAAATGAAACCACTCACGCGTTTAAGTTGCTCACCAAGAAATAATACCTGAAGAACTGTAAGAATCTCCGGCACCCAGCCAAGACTGACAGCGCTGGACATGTAGAGAGGTCTTCTAAGGCGGTTTGTATCATCTGGAGAGTCTTGCTAACTCTCTTCTGCCCGCCTCAAGGAGGCGGACGATTTGCTCAACGTCGTAGACGGACCCTTTCCACGGTCCCCCGCTTGCGTTTTGCAATGCCGCCCAGAGCCGTGTGTCGTCGGGCAAAGCCGGGTCGGCTGCGAGATCCGGGCGATAAGTTCGACGCTCGAGTTCGGCATCATCTGGAGTGTAACTCCCATCCGGCTGCCTACTGACGAGGTTTATCGCCGCTTCGAGATTGATGGTATCAACGATTACACTAATCAAATCACCGTCCAGAACTTTGCCCACGGGCCCGCCCGACAGCGCCTCCGGGGCAACGTGTCCGATGCAGGGTCCGCTGGTGACGCCGGAGAAGCGGGCGTCGGTGATGAGCGCAACCGAGTTCGCGTAGGGCATGTACTTCAGTGCCGAGGTGATCTGATACACCTCCTCCATTCCCGCTCCCATGGGACCACGGCAGATAAGCACAATCACCTCACCCTGCTTTATTCGGTCCGCGCCCTGACTCTTAATGGCGGCCATCGTCGCCTTCTCGCTGGTGAAGACCCGGGCGTGCCCCGTCAGGCGGTATACTCCATCCGATCCAATCATCGAACGGTCTATGGCCGTGCTCTTGACGATCGCGCCCTCCGGGGCCAGATTCCCCTTCACATACGTGACCGTGCTGGTGAGACCCTTCCTTCTCGCCTGCTCCGGACTCATGATGACTTCATCCGGGTCAACACCGTCTGCGGCAAACAAGCGCTCGCGTAACTCGCGGCGGCGTTCCGAAGCCTCCCACAAATTCAGCACTTGATCCAACGATTCGCCAAAAGCCGTCAGCGCACTCACGTCAATCAACCCGAGCCGACGTAGATGCAGCATTACTTCTGGAACACCTCCCGCAAGAAACACTCGCAAGGTAGTGTGTGGACCGTTTGGTAATGCGTCGACCAGCCGCGGGACCTGCCGGTTTATCCGAATCCAATCCTCTATTGACGGTACTTCGAGCCCCGCCGCATGCGCTACGGCCGGAAGGTGTAACAGGAGGTTTGTCGACCCGCCGAAGGCAGCGTGAACCGTCATCGCATTACGTACTGATGCTTGAGTGACAATGTCGCGGGTCGCCAGACCGAGTTCTTTCAGACGGAAGAGTGCCCGTGCCGACCTCCTCGCTGCGTCTAACCAAATCGGTTGCCCGGATGGTGCAAGCGCGCTATGCGGGACCGCGAGCCCAAGCGCCTCGGCCACGACCTGTGAAGTCGCGGCAGTCCCAAGGAACTGACAACCACCTCCTGGGGAGGCACACGCTCGGCAGCCAATATCCGCAGCCTGATCGAGGGTAATAAGACGGTTGGCGAAACGCGCGCCGATCGTCTGCGCTTTTCCCGCATCTTCGCCGTCGCTGGCTGGTAGCGTAACGCCACCCGGGATGAGCACGGTCGGCAGATCTGGCGAGCCTGCCAACGCCATCATCATGGCCGGTAGACCCTTATCGCAGGTCGCCACGCCAATCACCCCCTGCCGGGTGGGTAAGGAACGGATCAGCCTGCGAAGCACGATCGCCGCATCATTCCGGAAAGGCAGGCTGTCAAACATCCCGACCGTACCCTGCGTCCTGCCATCGCAAGGGTCTGTGCAATAGCCGGCAAACGGGATGCAGTCGAGCTGTTTGAGTTCCTCGGCCGCCGCCTGCATCAAGAGCCCGACTTCCCAATGACCAGTATGGTAACCGAGAGCGAGGGGTCTCCCATCCGGAAGTCGAATGCCTCCTTGAGTGCTGAGGATCAGCATCTCCGGGCGGCCAAGCTTTGAAGGTTCCCACCCCATGCCGACATCCTGGCTCCATCCGAAAATGTCACCGCTCGGACGTTCGAGGAGTTGAGTTTCCGTCAGCGGCAGACGTCCTGCTGGTCCAGGTTGTTTCGTCAT
>JBDUAL010000037.1:0-8836 GCA_040004685.1 Anaerolineaceae bacterium
GTTGAGCTGGGCGGGCGGACAACCAGACTCAGCAGCAATCATCCTTGTAGCCGCAACGACGACAGACGGAGATTCGCGCACCCTTGATATCCGGCAGCAATTCACCGCAACGAGGGCATTTCTGGACGGGCAGTACGGCCACGGCCAGATTGAGCCACTGTCTTGGGCGCCAGTCAAGTGGAAACCGCTAAACCGCTTGACTCATTTATCAATTCTTCGTTAGATTGCCCTAAGGGCCACGATGCCCCGGTTATCAAGGGGACGCGTCGGCCGTCGCCGGCGATCCAGTTCAAGCCCGAGCGTAGCTACGTCGATCAGATAGAGATGCCAAGAGTCGCTCACCCCGCCTCTGCCCGAAAGGGCCCCCGCAAGGGGGCCCTTTCCTTTCGCCCCCGGCTTTGGATTGTTTGTTGACGAACCCAGACTCGAGCAGAAGTCTTTCGCGAAACGCGCTCCCAAAGAATGCGCATTGGTTTATGGATTGGTATCCTCGTGACTAAATTCACAAGGGCCTGCGTGCGTTGGCCCCATCGAGGACAAGAGTGATTCGAATCACATCGCGCACTGCGTCACTGGCGGTCGCCGCCGTCGCCCTTCTCGGCCTCACCGCAGCGTGCGGGGGAGACGACAAAGCATCTACAGCAGGCCAGGCGACGGTTCCAGGGGCGCCGGAAATCGATCAGACGGGCCTCGCCTTCAAGCCGGACAAGCTCTCTGTGAAGTCCGGGGATAAGGTTTACTTCAAAAACAGCGAGAGTGCTCTGCACACCGTCACCATCAACACCAAGAACGCCTCCGGCAACATGAAGAAAGGGGACGTTTTTGTCTGGGAGGCGCCCGCCGCCGGGACGTACACAATCAATTGCGACTTCCACCCTCAGATGAACGCCAAGGTAACCGTCAACTAGCGCGGCGGGCTCACGAAGGTTGTTGACATGGGAAGGGTCCAGCCTGTTGGTGAAGCTGATCAGTAGCGGCGCTAGGATGGTGAGGCATGCGCGGCGCATCCCGGCCGGAAGCGCATTCAGCAAATAGCCAGAAGGAGAAACGGAATGACTACTTCGAACCAAGACTGGTGGCCGAATCAGTTGAACCTGAAGATTCTCCGCCAGAACTCACCCCTGTCAAATCCTATGGGTGAGGAGTTCAACTACGCTGAGGAGTTCAAGACACTCGACCTGGACGCCCTGACGAAGGACCTCGACACGTTGATGACCACGTCGCAAGACTGGTGGCCGGCCGACTATGGCCACTATGGGCCGTTCTTCATCCGGATGGCGTGGCACAGCGCAGGCACGTACCGCATTCACGACGGCCGCGGCGGCGCATCCGCCGGCACCCAGCGCTTTGCGCCCCTCAACAGCTGGCCCGACAACGTGAACCTCGACAAGGCGCGCCGTCTGCTCTGGCCGATCAAACAGAAGTACGGCCGCAAAATCTCGTGGGCCGACCTTATGGTTTACACGGGCAACCGCGCCCTTGAGTCGATGGGATTCAAGACGTTCGGTTTTGGTGGCGGTCGCGTGGACGTCTGGGAGCCCGATGAGACGAACTGGGGGCCTGAGGAGACGTGGCTTGGAGACGAGCGCTACAGCGGCGACCGGGAGCTCCAAGAGCCGCTCGGCGCTGTGCAGATGGGCCTCATCTATGTGAACCCGGAGGGGCCGAACGGCGTGCCGGACCCGCTCGCCGCCGCAAGGGACATCCGCGAAACGTTCCGGCGCATGGCGATGAATGATGAAGAGACGGTTGCGCTCATCGCCGGGGGACATACGTTCGGCAAAGCGCATGGCGCTGCCCCTCCGGTCGGTCACGTCGGGGCCGAACCGGAAAGTGCCAGCCTGGAGGAGCAGGGTTTCGGCTGGAAGAACAGCTTCGGCAGCGGCAAAGGCGTCGACACGATCACCAGCGGGTTGGAGGGTGCATGGACCACCAACCCGGTGAAGTGGGACAACAACTTCCTCGAAAACCTGCACGACTACGAGTGGGAGCCGATGAAGAGCCCCGCCGGGGCGGCACAATGGACCCCCACGAATCCATCGGCAGTGGGTACCGTGCCGGATGCTCACGACTTGTCGAGGGCGCACGCCCCGATGATGCTCACGACGGACCTTGCGCTGAGAATGGACCCCGTTTATGCACCGATTTCGAAACGCTTTCACGACAACCCGGAGGAGTTTGCGAACGCCTTCGCCAAGGCGTGGTACAAGCTAACCCACCGCGACATGGGGCCCCGCTCGCGGTACCTCGGCTCGTTGATCCCTGCGGAGCCGCAGTTGTGGCAAGACCCCGTCCCCGATGTCGCTCATGAGTTAATCGGGGAGCAGGATATCGCCCACCTCAAGGGCACTATCCTCGCCTCGGGACTGTCCGTATCCCAACTCGTTTCGACCGCCTGGGCGTCAGCGGCAACGTTCCGTGGCACGGACAAACGCGGTGGGGCGAACGGGGCGCGTATCCGCCTCGCGCCGCAGAACGACTGGGAGGTGAACAACCCGGCCGAGCTGAGAAACGTGCTGCGGACGCTGGAACAGATCCAAACGGGATTCAACAGCTCGCAGAGCAGCGGGAAAAAGGTCTCTCTCGCTGACCTGGTCGTCCTGGGCGGCTGCGCAGGCATCGAGCAGGCTGCGAAGAACGCCGGACGGGTTCCGCAACTACCTCCGAGCCGGACACCGAAAATCGGGAGAGGAGCTGCTGGTGGACCGGGCCCACATGCTGACGTTGACCGCTCCCGAGATGACGGTGCTGGTCGGAGGCATGCGCGTCCTGAACGCGAACGCCGGACAGTCCCAGCTCGGCGTCTTTACGAAGCGTCCTGAAACGTTGACCAATGATTTCTTTGTGAACTTGCTCGACGTCAACACCGAATGGACGGCGTCCTCCACATCCGTTTTCGCGTTCGCCAACGCGAACCTCCTGGAGGAGGCGTTCGAGGGACATGACCGTGCGACCGGCGAGCTCAAATGGACCGGCACCCGAGTAGACCTCGTCTTCGGTTCGAACTCCCAGCTCCGAGCGTACGCGGAAGTCTACGCATGTGACGACTCTCAACAGGCGTTCGTGCGTGACTTCGTGGAAGCGTGGGACAAGGTGATGAGTCTTGATCGCTACGGCCTTGCCCGACCTCGCGAGGTGCTCGTAGTCGTCTCCTCTTGAGCCCGCCCATAGGAAGTGGTTGCGCACCGCACTGGCATCAGTCCACAAGTACCGCTCCCGACGGCTGTCAGCGGCCAGATCGGTACTCTCGGACCCACAGGTCTCAGCCAGTGGCGCCAAGGCTGTCCGCAGCGACGGTACGTTCGTCGACAGCGTGGCGACCATCGATCGGCACTTCCGAAACGTCATCTAGTACCTTGAGGTAGACCTGCCGAGCGCCTTCCGGATGTGCTCCGGTAATCATCGTCAACTAGGGCGACGGGCTCAGGGCTTCTTCAAGTCGAGCCTATCGCCCAGGCGAATAAGCACATCCGAACCCGCTGGCGCGCGAGGATCCGGGTTCAACAGACGGAGCGTGATTAGGCCTGCCAACTTGCCCGCGGTGTAGGGCTTCCCACCGAGGTCGAAGATTCCTGGCGCTCCACCCGCGCTCGAATCTTGGGGCTTGACGAGCTTGATGAACGTCTGCGGCACTCCATACGCCTCGAGGTGTGCCCGCGCCGCCTTGGCGTCGGCCTCCTTGCCCGCGGCGAACTCGATGACGATCCTCGGTTGTTCGTCCCGGAGCTTCGGATCTGCGAGGAATTGGTCGAGCACGGCGTACACCTCATCGGTGTTTGGAAGCAGGATGAGTTGGCCGTCCTCGGCGATCCCTGGGTACGTCGCTGACCCTAGCGTGAACGACTCTATCGCCTCAAGGTTGAGTTGCCGCGCGAGCAATGCGAATCCCGGGATCTGGGCGTCATCGATGTCCGTTCGGAACGCCTGGTGGTATGCGTTCCAGAGTTCTGGAAATTTCGCGACATAACCAAAACTGACCGAGCGTCCGGCAACCGCTCTGATGACCAGTTGCTGCCGCTCGATCCGTTTCAAGTCACCGTCCACCCTTACGCGTGAATAGCCGAGCGTTTGCTGGCCGTCCATATGCTGGAGACCGGGGGCGATCGTGTTGTTTCGGAACATATCCAGGGTGTCCGTGCCGAAATCGGAAACTTCCGCCGGCACGTCGATGTCGATCCCTCCGATAGCATCGACAAGCTGGACGAAGCCCACCCAATCGATCACCACGTAGTGATCGATGCTGATGTTGAGATCATGCTGCACAGCAGCCACCGCCGCGGCCGCGCCGCCGCCGGGGTACTTGTAAAACTGCCCGTACGAATACGCCGCGTTGATCTTCGCCTGCGCCCAGTCTCCTGGCTTGTTTCCGAACGGGACGTCCGTCCACAGATCCCTGGGGATGGCAAGCATCTGGAGGCGGCCTTCTGCCTTGTCGATCGATGCGATGAACATCGTGTCGCTGCGCGACGGGGTGTCCTCGGGCTCGCCGGGCCGCCGGTCCAGTCCCAGGACGAGAATGTTCACTCGAGACGCCGGTGTCCACGGTTTCGCTTCTGGCGATGAGACCCCGGGCAGTGAAACGTCAACGCCGACATTCGTGCCCGGAACGAAGGCCGGGACTACTGGCAACACAAGTTCGTTCCCGGGAAAGAGATTTCCATCGATGCGTTGGTAGAGAACCAACGCGCCATAGACCGCGCCGAAGGCGCAGCCAATAATGACGGCCATCGCCGCCCCGCGCCGTGACAGGATCGCCCGTAACATCTGGGGTTAGTCCTCCGGCCAACCTTATTGGCGGCCCTTTAGAGGGTCAAGAAACGGAGTAAAGGAGCAATGCCAGAATCGAGACTGTTGGTGCGTGGGGGAACCGTCGTCTTGCCCGGGGCGCTTCGACGCGCCGATGTTCTCATCGAAGGAACCCAGATCGTACAGGTAGGCGACGATCTGGCGGCAGACGGCGCTCGGGCGTTCGATGCATCCGGGATGACCGTCGGCCCGGGCTTCATCGACGTCCACGTTCACGGTGGTGGAGGTCATTCCTTTTTCACAAAGGACGCTTCGCGGGTTGAAGCCTATAGCGATTGGGCGCCGCGCAACGGGGTCACAGCGTTCCTCGTGAGCACCGTGGGCCGCGATGCCGCGGACACCCGTGCGATTTTCCAGGGCCTGCACCCTGTCATCGGCCGCTCGAATGGCGCGGAGCCATTGGGCTTCCACATGGAGGGTCCTTTCATCAACCCTCTGCGTATGGGGGCGTTTCCCCCGGCGATGCTCAGGAACCCGATTCCAGGTGAATTCGAGAGTTTCCAGGAGGCCGCCGGTGGTCACATTCGCCAGGTCACTCTCGCCCCAGAGCTGCCCGGCGCCATCGAACTGATCCACGCCGTTCGCCAATCCGGAGCCATCCCTTCGATGGGCCACACCGACGCAACGGTCGTCGAGGCGCGGCGTGGTTTCGAAGCGGGGATTCGCCACGTCACCCACCTCTACAACGCGATGCGGCCGATCCACCAGCGGGAAGGGGGCCCGATCGTGGCAGCGCTCTTCGAAGAGATGCTCACCTGTGAACTGATCTGCGATGGCGCGCACGTTGACCCGGAAGTCCTGCGCCTGGCGTTCCGTTTCCTTGGGCCCGAGCGAACTGTGGTGGTCACGGACAACCTCCATATCGCTGGCACAGATGTGGCTGGCGGGCACTTCGGGGGCCAGGAGGTCTCGGTCAGCGGCGCCAAGGCGGTGCGGGGCGATGGCACGATCGTCGGCAGCGTGGCAACCATGGATCAGCACTTCCGAAACGTCATCCAGTACCTTGAGGTGGATCTGCCGAGCGCCTTCCGCATGTGCTCCGGCAACCCGGCGCGTATCGCCGAGGCGGCGAGGAAAGGCCACATCGAACCGGGGATGGACGCTGACCTGGTGATTCTCGACAGTGGCCTGCAGGTCGTGGCGACCGTCTGTCGCGGGGTCGTAGCCTGGCAGCGGCAGTAGCCCTCAGGCCGGGCGAATCAGCGTCCGGGTCAGCCGGGCGGCGGCCGCGGTGTCCAGCACGACTGAGCAATGTGGGTGCTCCTGCAGAAAGCTGGCCGGGCACGTTGAGCTGACCGTTCTTTCCAGCGCCTGAGCGACGATCTCCGCTTTCTTCTCCCCCATCGCGAGGAGGAGCACCCGCCGCGCTGAAAGGATCTCGGCGAGTCCGAGCGTGAGGCCGTGGGTCGGCGGCGCCGCTCCGAAGCACGCTGTCGCGCTAGCCCGAGTCCGGGAGGTCAGCGTTGTCAGCATCGCCCGCTGTCCTCTCTCTGTTCCGGGCTCATTGAACGCGAGGTGGCCGTTCATGCCGATGCCAAGGATCACCACGTCCAGCCCTCCAGCATCCTTCAACTGCGCCGCGAATCTCGACGCCTCTGCCAGCAGATCTGGAGCCGACGGATCAAATTGGTGGACCGGATGTGTCGTCGGAATCGCGCCCCAATGGCGCGCGAAGAAGGCGCGGTTCGCGCACGAGTGAGCAGCGTCCGGGACGACATACTCATCGATGGCGAAGGGGGGCCGGAAGCGCGCCAACGAGATCTCACCGAGCCTCACATGCTCGCGCAGCACTTCATAAAGCGGTATCGGCGTGTAACCGGTCGCCAGCCCCAGCAGCGGCGCCTCGAAGGCGCTCGCCAGTGCGAGTAGTTCTCGGCAGGCTGCGAGACCGAACGTCTCCGGGCTGGCCACCGTTATCTGTGGGCCCATTAAGTCGTCGTCGATTCATTGAAGATACCGCGCAGGGTCCGTAACGCCTCTGGGATTCGGGGGCCGTACCACCAGAGCAGCCTCCCATCGATGAGTCGCGTGGGTGCCACGGCCGCGAAGGACGGCACGTGCTTGGCGGTGAACGGGAACGGCTCATCTGGCAGCAAGATAAGCTCCGGACGCAGGTCAGCGAGTTCCTGCAACGAAAGCCGCGGGTAGCGAGACTTCCCCGCCAGGATGTTGATGCCCCCGGCCCGCTCCAACAGGTCGTGGCCATAGCTTTCGCGGCCAAGGCCCATTAGCGGATCCCACCAGACGGCCACGAAGACCCTCGGGGCCGACGGAGAGTCCGGATCGCGGAGAACCGCCTCGATCTCGGCCGCCAACCCCTCTGCCCTCGCCTCGGCATCAACGAGCAACCCAATCTCCCTGATCATCGCGACCGCCTCCGGAATGCTGTTGGGGTCAGTCAGTAGCACTTTGAGGTCCGACGCCCTTAACGCTTCGACATCTTCTCGCCGGTTCTCTTCCTTGTTCGCCAACACGAGATCGGGCCCAATCGAGACGATTCTGTCGATTCGTGGATTTTTGGTGCCACCGACGATCGCCACCTTCCTTACCAGTTCGGTAGGCTCGGTGCAGAACCTCGTGCGTCCAACCAGCCAGTCGCCGCGCCCCAGCCAGAAAACGAGCTCAGTGATGCTCGGAACGAGTGAGACGATGCGAAGCGCGGCCACCCGCCGAGCGTACGGTGACTGCGAGAGACGGCCAAACGGCCTCCGACGGGGAAAGGAGGCCGTTTGGCTGGAGGAGGACTGACTGAAGCTCGGGAACTACTGGGTCGGCGTCGCCAGCGTCACATCGGTGGTCTCTTTCTTGCCATCCCGGTAGTACTCCACAATGATCCTCTGACCGGGGGCGGTGCGAATCATCGCAACCGCCAGATCCGCTTCATTGCGAATTTGAAACTGACCGATCTTCGAGATCACGTCGCCGGCACGGATACCACTCTTGTCAGCGGGGCCACCGGAAGCGACACCATCCGTACCGATTCGCACCCCGGCGGCATCGGCCGGCAGACCGATCTCCTTCGCTTTCGCAGGTCGAAGCGCTTCGAAGTTCTGAATGCCCAGCATTCCACGGTTCACTTTCCCCGTGGCTTTCAGCTGCTCGTAGACCGCTTTCACCGTGTCTGCCCCAACCGCGAAGCCGATACCAGGGGCTACCTCGCCCGTTTTCGGGTCAGGTGCGATCGCCGTGTTCACGCCAACCACTTCACCAAACAGGTTGAGCAACGGTCCGCCACTGTTGCCGTGGTTGATCGCCGCGTCTGTCTGAATCGAACCGAGGAGGCCAAACGCGCTCTCGCTGATCGCCCGGTTCTTGGCGCTGACAATGCCGCGAGTCACTGAGTAGGAAGGACCCTCGCCGCCTTTCAGGTCCAGTGCGTACCCGATCGCCACAACGTCCTGGCCAACCAGGACCTCGTCCAGGCTGCCGATTTTCAACGCCTTCAGCCCGGTCGCTTCGATCTTGACGAGCGCCTGATCCGAACGAGAATCGGTTCCCACCACCTTGCCGGTATAGGTTGCGCCGTCGCTGGTTGTTACCTGGACCGTCGCCACGTTTCGTCCTGAGGAGGACTGCACTACGTGGTTGTTCGTCACGATGTAGCCCCCTTCGTCCACAATGAAGCCTGTGCCCACGCCACTGTTGGTGGCAATGCGCACGACCGAAGGCTCGGCGAGCTTCACAAGGTCCTGGGTCGAGAGCTCGTTCGTTGACTTCCTAATCTGGGTAGAGACCGTCGCAGTGGCCTGTATGCTGCTCGCGTTGTTCGTCCCGCCTGCGGTAACGGGAGCGTCGGAAGCGTTTGAAGTGCAAGCGGCTCCGATCAACAGAGTGAGGGCAGCGATGGTGGTGGCCACAGGGCGAGTGAGCGAAACCATTTGGGTAACTCCGTCCGGGGGATAGCTCCAGTGTTGGCCATGGCAAGACAATCGTGGGTAAACCGTCAAACGGTTTTGTAAAGGTTTTCAGCGCGAGCCATGGCGCCGTGTATGATTCGCATTTGAGCAACCTATGACAGAGGGCCATCCAG
>JBDUAL010000038.1:0-8821 GCA_040004685.1 Anaerolineaceae bacterium
GTTGTACGCCTGTCGGCGGAGCGAGCGCGCTTGGACGGCTTCCGGGCTTGCAGCGTCGATTGGCGATTTCCTCACCACGCTCTGCCATGTGATGAGGACGAGGACTGAGAGCGCGATGAGCGAAAAGGCAGGCCGGGGGAGCAGAACCCGCGCGCGTTGTGTCGTTGAGATCCGTAGCGGCGGTGAACCGAGCCATGAGACCGCGGGCTGGGCAAATCGAAATCGCGTTGTGAGCCATAAGGCGACGAGCCCCGAGAGTTCGATTGCAAGAGTGAGGTCATCAGCGGCCCACGGCGTGGGGACGTTGCCGTCTTGGAGTTGTGCACGAACAGCTTCAACCACGAAAACGATGACCACGTGTGCGGCGTACGCGTAGAGCGCGGCGCGCCCTAACGGCAACAGAAGCGCCCCCAATCCCCGGTTGATCGGTTTCCAAGCCCGAGTGACAAGGGTCCATGCAAATGCGAACACCAGGAGGCAGGCGACAAGTCGCGGGAATGGAAGGGCAGACTTGTTGAACCACGAATCGAGGAGCCTTGCGCCTTCACCCTCGCCCGCGAACCTATCGACGATGCGAGCGTCGGTGACGTGCAGCCAAATGAGCACACCGACCGCCAAGAAGAGTGGGCCGAGCGCGCCGCCGGGAAGCCGGCCGAACGAGATCCGCGAGAGACGACTGCCGACTTCGTCCTTGAAGAAGCCGAGCGTGAGGCCAGCGAAGAAGAGCAACTGCCACGTCGCGAAATGAAAGACGGCATTGTCAACGATGTACCAGGGAACGTTCGTTGTGGACGGCCAGAGCTGGAAATCGAGCCAGAGTGCACCAGAGACAACTACGAGCGCTGGCCACCAACCGCGCTTCAACGTCCAGATGGCGATTGGGGCGAGGGCCATGAGAAAGGCGTATAAAAGCATCACATCGACGAGGTAGAAGGTGCGGCGAAGCAAGACGATATCGCGCACGAAGCGGGCGGGGTCGGCGGCGAACGCGGCGCCCTTCGGCAGATCGAAGAAGGAGGCTGCGGCGGCGAACGCCAGTGCCAGCCAGATTGCGATCGAATAGAGGTTCCAGGCTCTTCCGAGGCCGCGCCGCGCAGCCAGACGCAACGGATAGCGCCCGTAGACCATGCCAACCGTCACTCCCGAGATGAAGACGAACGCCTCGGCGGCCGAAACAAGGAACCGGTTTCCGCCCGTCAGCAGATGAAGGGCGTTCCCGCCGCCGATATGATCGACCGCCATCGCGAAGACGGCGTAGCCGCGGAGCAGATCGAGACGGAGGTCTCGCGAGCCAGTGGGGACGTATTTCCAATTGCTCGTCAGTGTGCGCATCGCTCGTTGTCCATCTCCGGTTCTGAAGCGCCCTCGATTTTCTTGTCGAGGGTCGATGGGTCACGTCGGGCGGGGGCAGAACTATGGTTGGCGCGATTATCGGGTCGACGGAGAACCTCCGTCCGGTGACGACGCTCCTGCGAGCTTCCTGTTCCTTCTCAACATGGTTGCCGTTTTTCGGTTCGGCGCAAGCCTTCCCGCGCGAGTGGTCAGAGAAGATTGCGTTTCAAATCCTTCGAACGACGGGACTGCCCGGATGCGCTGACGATCCCCAGGCGAAGGCCCCATTCGGCGAGCAGATAGCTTCAGGTGCGCAGACTAATCGTCGATAACGTAAGGGAACGGCGTGGCTGCCCATGGGAGAAGTTGATGCTTGAGAAACTCGCAAAGCTTTCGGTAATGGCAATGACACCGCCCGGGACCGTGACGCTTGAACAGGTGGTGCGCACGTGTGAGCTGGTTCGAGACCTGCTCGATGCCGACCACGCGTACATCATCCGCGCGGGCGACCCGTACTTCATTAGGCTGGGCGATAACGCCGATCCGCGAGAGTACGAAGTCAAACAGCGAGGCTACTGGCTGGCATGGAAAGAGATGGCCCAGAACATGGACTCGCCAGCCGGCTTGTTCACTGTGAAGGATCGGCTGGTTGTCGATCCGGCTCCACTGGCGTCCGGCGTTCCTGCGACTCATATCGTGAGCATTTTACCCAGTGACGAGAGCAACTCCGAGATGTTGATCATCGGCGGGAACTATCCCAACGGCCTCACGCCGAATCAGGTGAACCTGATAACAACCGTGCGACCACTCCTCGCCAGGCTAACGAGTAGCTTTCTGGATTCCCAGCGGCAAGCGCGACTGAGCAGCCAGCTGGCTGCGCTTGCGGATGTCGCCGAGGCGTTCGGCCGAGCGGATGAAACGGACGCCGTCCTCACGTCTTTAGCGACCGCGCTCGCCAAGGCGGCGGGGATTGATTGGGTGACAATCAACCTCGTCGATGCTGAAATCGGGCAGATTGTGGAGCGCGCCCTGAGTGTCGCTCGGCACTCAGGAACAGAAACTGCGGCCCAATCACGCACGGGCACGACATCCGCGCACCTGGACCTCGCGGTTATCACTCGCATGAGCGAGACGCAAAAACCGTACCTCATACCGGACGTCTTTGATCCAAACGAGACACTCGCTATGGACGAGGACTTGAGGCGTTACTACGAACGTGCCCACATCCTTTCGACGGCGTCGTTCCCAATCATTTTTCACGGTCGGGTCCTTGGCTCCGTTCGATTTGCGTCCTCGTCCAAGCGCGAATTCGGGACGTCCGAAGTTGATTTCTTGAAAGCCCTGGTTTCGCAGGCGGCGAACACTGTGGCTGGACTGCAGATCAATCGTGACCTGCGCGACGCGAACGCGGAGCTTGAACTGGCAAGCGTGAGATCATTGGAGTTGGCGACGAAGGCCGAAGCGTCGGTCCGCGCGAAGTCCGAGTTCATCGCGAACACGAGCCACGAGATACGGACCCCGATGAACGGCGTCATCGGGATGACGTCCCTTCTTCTCGAAACGAAGCTCGATGCGGAACAGCGGGAATATGTGGAAACCGTACGCGACAGTGCGGACGCTCTCCTAACTGTGATCAATGAGATCCTGGATTTCTCGAAGCTCGAAGCGGGCAAGATGACGTTCGAAGTCATCGATTTCAATCTTCGGAATACGGTTGAAGAGGTCGCGAATCTGCTCGCGCCTACCGCTCAAAAAAAGGGCTTGGAGTTTACGGTCTCTACACCTCCGCCCGAAGCGAATTGGCTTCTCCGCGGCGATCCGGGACGCCTCCGACAGGTGCTCACGAACCTCATCGGCAACGCCTTGAAGTTCACTGAACGGGGCGAAATTTCCGTCGCTGCTGCGATCGTCTCAGAAGGTGAGAACGAAGTGATGGTGCGGCTCGCGGTGACAGATACAGGCATTGGCATTTCGCAAGAACGGCAGGCGGCGATTTTCGAAAGCTTCACCCAGGCGGATGGCACGTCGACGCGAAAGTACGGCGGGACAGGACTGGGACTAACGATTTGCAAGCAGATCGCCGAGTTGCTGGGTGGCTCTATTAGCGTCGAGAGCGAAGCGGGCGTTGGCAGTGTGTTTGCGGTAGTGATTCCGCTCGCAAAACAGGCGAGCATCCTTTCTGCTGAGCCGGCTGTCAATGCTGGGTTGCGCGAGCGAACTATCCTGCTGGTAGACGACAACGCCACCAACCGGCGCATCTTATGGGAGCAACTCACCTCGTGGGGCTGCCTTCCGGTGGCCGCGGAGAGCGGTGCCGACGCACTGGCGATCCTCCGCAGGTCACCTTCGGTCGCATTGGTACTTATGGACATGCAAATGCCGGGGATGGACGGGCAACAGACCACTCAGCAGATCAAACTGTTGCCGGGCTACGCCAGCGTGCCGGTGGTGCTGCTTTCGTCGGCCGGAGCGCTGCGAGCGGCCGACGTAACGGCGGGCGGATTTGTTGCGGCGTTGGTGAAGCCAGTGCGTCAGTCGGCGCTGTACGACACTCTTGTCGACGCGCTCCGGCCGAATTCGCGGCCAGAAGAGGCGGCTGATGCGGGCGTTCGACCGGTGGTTCGGCTTGGGCTCCGGGTGCTCCTCGCGGAGGACAACGTTATCAACCAGAAGGTGGCTTCCGGAATGCTCGCCAGGTGGGGTTGCGAGGTGGAAATCGTGGGGAACGGCGAGGCGGCGCTGGAGGCGCTGGCGGCCGCGAGCTATGACGTAGTGCTGATGGACTGCCACATGCCGGTGATGGACGGGTACGAAGCAACGGTCGCCCTCCGCAATCGCGAAGTTGACACCGGGCGGCGTATGCCGGTCGTGGCAATGACCGCGAACGCGTTAGCCGGAGACCGGGAGCGGTGCATTGCAGCCGGGATGGACGACTACGTGCGCAAACCGGTCAATCCCGAGGAGTTGTTGGCCGCCGTTCGGCGATGGGGAGGTTCGAAAGAGGAGTCCGACACCGGGCCCGCGCAAGAGACCGCGGTCGCTTTGCTGGACTATGAGAAATTACTTACAGCTTGCGGTGGGGACGAGGGGCTCGCGGATGAGATAACGGCGGTGTTCGTGAACACTGCCGCAGGAGCCTTCAGCTCGATTCGGGCCGCAGTCGATTCCGCAAACACGACCGCTCTGGTTGCCGCAGCACACAACCTGAAGGGTAGCTGCTGGGCGATCGGCGCGGACGCCCTGGGGGCGACGCTGCAGGTGCTCGAATCGATGGGAAAGACGGAGGATCTCTCAACGGCCGCCCACCACCTGGTGCTCGCCGAGTCCCAGCTCTCAGACCTGTTGGCTGTCCTTGCCTCGAAGGCCGCCAAGCGCGCGGCCTGAGAGATCGTTATCGCGGAGGCTAACCCCCGGCGCATCGCTGATCTTGTGTCATGCGCCGGAACGGTTTCGCGCTCAACAACACGAAAGCAACCGAGCCGCGGGTAGTTGGTCAGGCGCGCTCCCTCGGCCGCGTTTTGGGCTAGCTGCGGAAGAAAGCGGCGTTAATCTGCTCGTACGCGACCCACTTGGCCGGCAAATCGTAGTTCGAGAAGATCGCGTTGACCGGGCAGTACAGTTCGCAGGCACGGCAGTCGATGCAGCGTGCGGGGTCTCTGTAGAATTGCGGTGATTCGGCGCCAATCTCAATGCAGTTCACGGGTCAGACGTCCAAACAAACACCGTCCTTGACATCGATGCAGGGCTCCGCAATGACATAAGGCATGAGTGTCATCCTCCGAGAATCGCCGCCATTTCCGATCCATTCAGCGCTCGACGAGTTGCGTGAGCACCCCACCGGTAACGGACGGATGGATGAAGACCTGGCCCTTGACTGGGTTTCCTGCGCCCGGGTCACCAACCAGGCGAATACCTTTCTCGCGAAGCTGAGTCAGTGTGGACTCAATGTCGTCCACCTTCATCGCGACGAGATGCACGCCCTCGCCCTGCTCAGCAAGCCGTTTGGCAATCGGCCCCTGGTCACCCGTCGCAGAAACCAGTTCGATATATGAATCTCCGAAACGGAAGAAGGCCATCGCCATGCCCGCGGCTGGCGCTTCGCTACGGTCGCTAACGTCCGTGTCGTAGATCGACTCGTAACGGCCGATCGCTCCGTCAAGGTCTTTGACCGCGATGACCACGTGGTCTACGCCTTTGAACATGTTGAGTACTCCGATACTGAAATCGCCACCAACGGTACGCGGCGTGGCCCGATTCAACAACCGCGACGAAGCGGGCAGTGGGGAGTGGGAACGATTACGATGGGGCTCATGAAATCACGCCGCATTCTCGCTGTTTATGGTCACCCGGATGACGAAGGCCAGGTTACGGGGACGCTCGCCCATTTCATCGCCAACGGCGGCGTCGCCACCCTGGTCTGCGCCACGCGGGGCGAAGTAGGGGAGATCAGCGATCCTATGCTGGCTACGCCGGAGACGCTCTGGTACACACGCGAATTGGAATTGCGGGCAGCTATGGCTCAGATCGGGCTAGCGGACGTGCGCTTCCTTCCTTTTCGGGACAGTGGCATGGTTGGGACGCCGGAGAACGAAGACGGCAGATCGCTTCACCAGCAGCCCGCGCCGGTAGTGGTTGAAGCGCTGATTCGAATCATGCGAGAGGTCCGGCCAGAGTTCGTCTTCACCTGGGATCCGACCGGGGGCTACGGTCACCCGGATCACATCGCGGTCCATAAGCACACGATTGAGGCGTTCGATGCCAGCGGAAACGCCGAGGCGTATCCCGAGGCGGGCACTCCTTGGGTGCCTGAGAGACTCTACTGGGGCAGTCGAGGAATGAAGCAGTTCGCGACTGTCTTCTTGGAAATGGAGAAGCTTGGGGTCTTGCCCGAGCCGATGGATCCGGAACGGAAGGCACGTTTTGAGAAGGCGATGCTGGATCCGGATCCTCCGGTTAGTGTGGTCCACGATGTTTCGGCGTACATCCCGCTGAAGCGGCTGGCGGCGAGCATGCATCGCAGCCAGTTCGGCGAAAATAGCATGTTCGCGCGAATTCCCGAGGACATGCGTGCGCGGTTTTATGGCCAGGAACGTTTCTTTCAGGCCCGACCAGAGTGGCAGCCCGGTACGCAGCCAGCCTCAGGGTTCGATCCTTAGAAGGGCGAACCTTCTGCAAAGGAGATTCCGCTAGTCACTCTTCGATGGTGCGGGTATTCTTCGCAGACGTGGCGATTCCGGCTCGGCGCCAGATCTAACGAAAGAGTGTGCACATGGACTACGGAACCCTCCGGGTGACTACCCCCGACGGGCAGGTGCGTGAATTCCCGATCGACGTGCCCTCGGCGATCGTTGGGCGCGCTGATAGCAACCGCGTGGTCATTGACCACGTATCAGTTTCGCGCCGTCATGCCAGCCTGACGATCGAGAACGGCCGCGTCATGCTGGAGGACCTTGGGTCTGCTTCTGGCTCTTTCGTTGGCAGCCAACGACTGCCCGTGAATACGCCGACGATCGTCGAGGACGGTCAATCGCTACGTTTCGGCGATGTTGAGGCGAAGTTCATCGTTGGCACGCTCGTAGAAGCCGCCGTAGAGCCCAGCGGCTCGGCAACCGGAGGGGTGATGATGTCAGGCTCACCCTCCGCGGCGCAGTCGTCTGACCCGGCGCAGACCATCGCTGTGAGTCTGGCGTCGCCCGGGGCCCCGATTGCCGCGGGTTCGCCAACAACAGCGACGGTCTCGATCCAGAACCGTGGCAACGTGGTGGACGAACTCACGATCAGCGTGCTGGATCTTCCGGCCGCCTGGGTGAAGGTGAGCCGGCCGAGTCTCGCGCTGGTGCCCAACGCCCGCGACGAGGTAACCATCGTGATTCAACCGCCGCGTACCGCTGAGGCCACAGCTAAAGAGTATGCGTTTTCGGTGGCGGTGGTCTCACGCGAGACTTCACGTGAAGTTAGAGCGCTTGGCAAGGTGACGGTGCTCCCGTTCGAGGGATTCAAGGTCACCCTCGATCCAGTTCGCGCGACGCGCGATTTCAAAGTCACGGCGGAGAACAGCGGCAATGTGCCGATCTCGTTCGCACTCGTGGGTGTGCAGGAAGATAACGCACTCGACTTTCAGTTCGAAGAAGACCAGATTACGTTAGAGGCGGGCCAGCGTAAGGATGTGCGGGTCCAAGTGGTCGCGAAGAGCAAGAAGATGCTGGGGGACGCGCAGATCACGCCATTCCGGATCGAGGCGCGGCCGAAGTCGTCTTCGGTCCAGAAGGTTGCGGCCGATGGCCAGCTGCGCGTGCAGCCCCCGTTGCAGCGCTGGAAGTGGCCGGTGATCGCGATCATCGCCGTGGGTGTTCTTGGTGGTATCGCCTTCGGGTTACTATCGCGGGGTGGAGGCAGCGACTCGAAAGCCGACCCGTCCACTCCAACCGCAGCGGCGAGCGTAACCGCGGCCCCAACCACAGCGCCGGTCTCGAATGTTATCCGCAAGGGCGGCAACGCTGTCGTGATCAACTCGGATCCAAACCCCCCTGTCAATGACAACTGCCTGGCAGTGCGCAAGGGCAGCACGCCGGTCATCGCGGCGGACAATATCGCCGGCCGTCTCTGCTCTGGTACCAAGGTGGCGGTCAAAGACGGCCCGACGAACGATGGGACGAGGGTTTGGTGGCAGATTGAGGGCAAGGCCGGCGACGGCACGACGCTAACTGGATGGTCTGCTGAGAAGCTTTCCAACGGAAGCGGGACGCCGTTCCTCCAGTTCGCCCCCTGAGTAGTGAAACCGTCCGACGGTAGTCACGAACCGCGCGACAGTGGGTCTTGAATGCCGGACTGGCGCCGGTATCGTTGAGCACCGCGCGCGGATGCGCCCTCAGCCTTCGATCAGCTCCAGCGTGCAGGCCGCGAACGCTGGCTTCTCTGCGTCGATAATCGTCTCGATCAGCGAACGGCTAACACGGCTCCCGGTCGGCAGAGTAATGCGAACGGTGAATCTGAAAGCCCGGCTACGTGCGTTTGCCACTTCCCGGAGCGTCGGCTCGATGATCTCTGGTTCCACGCCGGTGTAGAGGCGTAGGAACTCCGACAGGCCGTGCCTCGTGCCGCGCCACTGATAAAGGTTTGCGGCTTCTGATATTAGTTCTCGTCGACGGTCCTCCGGCCAGCGCTCGTCTAAGGCAAGGCCAACCCACGTCCCCAGCCAGTCGACCGCCTCGGGGGGGGTGACGAACGGGTCGAAGTAGTGATGCATGTTTTCGACGGTGCGGTCCAGTGGGCCGAGGATCGATTCAAAGATCAGCAGAAATCGACTGAGAAAGGCGTTGTTTTGGTAGATCCCGGGCAAGTACGAAAGGTACGAACTGACATCCTGCGGCACGCCTGGGGGCACGTCGGTTGGTTCTGGTGGGCGAAAACGAGTGCGGTCCGGCGGTGGCGGAGGCTCGAACGGCGGTTCGATGGGCGTCATCGGTGTATCGAACGCCGTTGCTGCGGT
>JBDUAL010000445.1:0-2633 GCA_040004685.1 Anaerolineaceae bacterium
CGCAGTCGCGCGCATGGCGGCGGTGACGCACCATGGGGGACGTGACCGACGACACTCCCGAGTTCCCGGGTTCAATCGAAGATGAGCCGTCACCGGCTCCCCGATCAACCGCGGCCGCGCCGCAGCAGCCCACGTGGACCTATTTCCTTTCACCAGCGGCGCTGGTCCTCGGCTCGATCATCATTTCACTGACCATCTGGTATACGTCAGACGATTCTGGCGGAGGCGCACTGAAGGGGACCGCCGTGGCCGCCGTCAACGAAAGCGTGAAGCCGGACGACGTGGCGCCCGTCTCGTCCGCGAAGACGCTTACGGCGACGTTCGCTGGCTACGCGAAGCAGGTTGGCGGAGACGAGGCGAAGTTTAGCCAGTGTCTCCAGAATCAGGACACCGCTCAGACAAAAATTGCCCTGATCAATGGCCAATTGCAGCGAGGCGCTGCGTTGGGAATCAACGGGACGCCGACGTTCGTAATTAACAACAAGATGATTGTTGGCGCCCAGCCGGGGGTGATCTTCGATGAGATCATCGAACGGGAACTTAAGGGCAGCCCTACGTCACTCGAGGGCTATTCGGCGAATATCCAGGCGCTGGCGAGCAGCTCCCCGCCTCGGTTCCAGATATTGCCTGCGAAAGTCGACGTTTCAGATGCCCCGGTCGAGGGCAATCGCAACGCACGCGTGATGATTGCTGAGTTCAGCGATTTCCAGTGCCCGTTCTGCAAGCGTTGGAACGACGAGAACCTGGCGCGGATCCGAACGAAGATTGGCAACGATGTAGCGCTTGCTTTCCTGCACTTCCCAATCACCCAGATTCATCCAAACGCGGGGAACGCCAGTATTGCCGCCATCTGTGCGAACGAGCAGGGCAAGTTCTGGCAGATGCACGACCTGCTGTTCGCGAGGCAGACGGAATGGGAAAACCTCCCGATTAAGTAAAAAGCGAAGTCCGCCCCGGTTGGAAGCTCGGGCCGAAGGCCGTTACTCTGAGTTCATGCCGAACTGGGTGGTGGAAGACGTACTTGCAACGAGCCCGCGACCGGGATTTCGCCCGGGTCCGGAACATACCGTCGCCGAGGGCGTTGTCGATGAATGGCTACGTGAAGCTGACGAATTCGGCATCAGGTCCGTCATCTGCTTGATTGGCGCGGATCAGTTGTGGCTCTATCGCAAGTCAGTGCCAGAGGGCCTCATCAGACGTTACCTGGCGGCGGGGCTGGATGTCGAACACATTGAGACGCAGGATCAGCAGACTCACCCGTTTACGGCAAACGACCTGGAACGGGCGTGGCAAGCGTTCCAGCGGATGCCTAAGCCCGTGCTGGTACATTGCAGCGCAGGAATGGACCGGACCGGTCGGGTGGTGTCTCACATCTTGCTCCAACTGGGTTCGGGCGAAGGTAGCATTGCTGCTGGTTAGTCCGGGATAAGCAGCACGCGTCCGAACGCCCCACGACCTTCGATGTACGCGTGGGCCTCAGCTGCCTGCGAGAGCGGAAACCTGCGGGCGATGACCACCTTCAACTCACCGCGCGCGATCACCGCGCGCAGCCGTTCGATCATCGCCCGGCAGCGCGGGGCCTGCGCTGTCATCTCAGCCCCGAGGAAAACGCCGTTGAGCGAGGCGTTCTTGCCCATCAGGGCTCGCGTGTCCGGGATCATCTCCTCGCGGCCGGCGTTGCCGACCCAGCTGACGCGGCCACGGTAGGCAAGCGTGGCAATGCTGCCCTCGAGCGTCTTGCCGCCCACGGAATCGACGACGAGGTTGACGCCTCGCCCTTCAGTGAGTTGCATGGTCTTTGCGACAAAGTTTTCGTTACGATAATTGATCCCGTGATCCATTCCGAAGGGCCTAAGGCGTTCAAGCTTGTCGTCGCTCGAGGCGGTGGCGAGGACGGTGGCGCCAGCGCGCTTTGCCAACTGGATGGCGGCCAGTCCAACGCCGCCGCCGCCCGCCTGCACGAGCACAGTCTCGCCCGCCTGGAGGTGGCCGAATTCGAAGAGGCAGTCATCGGCAGTGCCGAATTCGATGGGTACCGCCGCCGCTTCCTCAAGGCTCATTCCCGAGGGCAACAGGTACGTGGAACGGGCAGACGACCCGACCAGGGTGGCGTGTGAGCCGAAGGGCATGGTGGCCACCACAGCCTGCCCGGGCGAGCGATCGGTAACGTTGGTGCCGACCTCGCGGATGATGCCCGAAGCCTGATAGCCGACGATGTGGGGGTGGGTGGCCATTTCTCCGCCGCGCCGGTTGAGCGTGTCTCCGCCCTGAATGCCGACCGCTTTAACATCAAAGACCACACCGAACGGTCCACAGACTGGATCCGGGACCTCTTCGTACTTGAAGACCGAGGGGTCGCCTGTCTGGTAGTAAACAGCTGCCTTCAACGGGAAGCCTCCTGTAGGTTATGGCGAGAGTGTAGCGGTGCGCTGGTACGACGTGTCGGCACGGCAGTCTGCTGGTAGTCTGGGGTTGGTGACGCTGGCGTCCCGTTGCGGACGCACATTCCACTTCACTGGAGGGTAGTGGGTCAGTTTCACGTTACGAGAGACGGGCCCCGTGAAGTAGGGCGACGATATAACCAAGGATAGGCATTATGAAGTTGCTTCTCACTTCCGCTGGTATCAAGAACA
>JBDUAL010000446.1:0-2629 GCA_040004685.1 Anaerolineaceae bacterium
CGATGTCGCCGATCACTATGTTCATTCCGGCATCCGCAAAGCGTTGCGCCATGGCGAGGCCCAGCCCACTGGCGCCGCCCGTGATCACTGCAACCCGGCCCTCAAACTCTTCCACCGTCACACCCCTCGTTCAGGGGGCGAGTATACGGGCAGAGGGGAGCTGGTGCAGCCGTTCGAGGCAGCCGACGGTTTGCCTCGGGTGGGGGTCAACTGGCGAGCCGTAGGGTCTTCGTTTGCCCGTGAAGCTACCTGCCTACCTGAGGCCGACGAATTGCGCACGCAAACAAGGTGAGATGACCGGCAGCGCCTAGCTCGAGGCTGCCTTTTTCTCAGCCTTCTTCGCCTGCTTCTCCTTGGTGGTCACCTTTGGTTTGTTGTTCTTTGCTGGTTTTTCTTGGCCTTTAGCCACCGGGCCCTCCCGTCCGCGCACTAGGCGGCATCAGATACTTCAATCTAGCGTACCGCGGCCCCGAACCGCCAGCGAGGAGGGACCTTGCATCGGCGCGCTGGGTTTAGGCGGGTGGTGCCGGTGCGTCACTGATAGCAGCGATTCAGGGAGGCCGACGAGTTTCGCGCGGACGCACACCCCAAGGCTCTTCGCCCGCGGGTCCATTTGCCAGACGACGCCACGACCTCCCGCAGCAGCACTACGACGACGGCGTTCACGGCGCGGAGGTTGCGCCCCGGAGAGTTACGGCCCAATTTGGTGAGTGGCGCTTGGTAGCTTGAAAAGGCGGGCCTGGACGACCGGTCTCCTCGCCCCCTGCTAAGCTACGGGCGCTCACACAAGGTTGGTTTCAATGTCCCAGACCCCCGCGTTCCAGTCCCTCATCACACCGCCCGACGACGTCGTCGGGATCTACGCGACCTGGATCTGCGTTGGCAAGGGCACCGTCTTGGTTACGCCCGGGGCCGATGGCCTCCGTCTCCCTGAAGCCGTTCATCCCCGCGACCTCGGGATAAACGTCGATCATGAACACTTCCTCGGACTGCTCGATGGCCGACCCGTCTGGGCCGCTGGCATAGACACGCCAGGGGATGCCCCCTCCCCGTTCAGCCTCGAGACGCTCTTCACCCTCTTCCCACATTTCCCTGAGCAGACTTGGCACCTTGCTGGCCGCGCGGTCCAGATCGCCGAATGGCACCGCACGCATAGATTCTGTGGTCGATGCGGTGAGGCCACTGCTGACGCTCCGGGCGAGCGCGCGCGCAAGTGCCCGTCCTGTGGACTGCTCTCGTTCCCCCGAATCTCGCCCGCCGTGATCACCCTGATCGAACGCGGCAACGAGGCACTTCTCGCCCGCGGTCGCACCTTCGGCCCGAACGTCATGTATTCCACACTGGCTGGCTTCGTTGAGCCCGGCGAAACGCTCGAGGAATGCGTCGCCCGTGAAGTCCGCGAAGAGGTGGGCGTCGAATTGAGCGACATCCGCTATATGCGCAGCCAGCCGTGGCCGTTCCCCAACTCACTCATGCTCGGCTTCAACGCCACCTATGCCGGGGGCGACATCGTCTGCGACCCCACCGAGATCGTGGATGCGCAGTGGTTCACCGCCGACAATTTGCCCAACATCCCCGGCAAGCTCTCGATCGCCCGTTGGCTCATCGATGAGTGGCGCGACCGTCAAGGGTAGGTCGAGGTATCTCGATGACCGAACCGTCCATTCACGCGAACAACTATGATCGCGTCGCCGACATTTACGACTCAACTCGCGGGCTATCTCCTGAAGCCGAGCGCGAGGTCGGTGACGGCCTCGCAGCGATCCTCGAGCAGAATCAGGCTCGCACCGTGCTTGAAGTCGGCGTCGGAACAGGCCGCATCGCCGTCCCCCTTGCTCAGCGTGGCTTTCAGGTCACCGGCATCGACATTTCGACTGAAATGCTCCGCAACCTTCGCGCGAAACGAAGCGATATTCGCGTTCTGCTCGCCGAGTCATCCTGCCTTCCATTCCGAGCCGGGAGCTTCGACGCGGTGGTCTTCTCGCACATCCTCCACCTCGTGCCAGACTCTGCAGCCACAATCCGTGCCGCCATCGCGTGTGTCCGGCTCGCTGGGCTCCTCGTCAACTGCGAGCACACGTACGCCCCGTATCCTGAGCAGCGCTCCGGCGAGATCCTGAACGAGATCATCCGCGAGGTGACTGGCCAGGCCGGCTGGGTTCACGGCCACCGCGCCAGCGCGGAGCCCGTCCTCGCTGAAGTTCTCGCCGACTTCGGTGCGACGCTCGAAAAGCGTGCAATCGCCCACTGGACGGACGTAAACACGCTGCGCCGAGAGCTGGAGCGCTTGAAAAGCCGCGCCAATTCCAACACTTGGGCAATACCGGACGGTGCGATGCCGGTCATTGTCGAGCGCTTCACGGAGGAGGCCCTGAAAATCTTTGGAGGATTGGATGTTCAGTCTCGGGCCGTTGCCAGCTTCACGGTGAATGTCGCCCGCCTGCCCTGATCGAAGGCGTTGGCGCCCGACCGCGGCGGCGTGCAGAATCTCGTCACTAGCCCGCCGCGTGCGCTGGATGACCGGCGCGGAAGGAACACCATGAGCCGCTTCGACAACTGGCGCGATGAATATCAGTCGCGCCTGAAGAATCCCGCCCAAGCGATGGAACTGATCAAGGACGGGGACCTG
>JBDUAL010000447.1:0-2626 GCA_040004685.1 Anaerolineaceae bacterium
TGCGGATGCCCGGCGCGTAGAGGCAGTCGGCGCCAGCCTCGCTGTAGGCCTTCAGACGGGTGATTGCGTCGTCAAGATCTGGCCGGCCGACGACAAAGCATTCGGCCCGGCCAGTAAGCAGCACGCTCCCGCCGGCTTCATCGATCGACTTGCGGGCGGCCCGGATGCGCTCGACCGCCACTTCGATTTCAAAAAGCGGGTTCTCGCGGTCACCCGTCGAATCCTCGATGGAGAGTCCCGCCACTCCTGTCTCGACACAGAGACGCACGCTCTCGGCGACGCCTATCGCATCCGAGGCGTGGCCGTTTTCGAAGTCGGCGTTCACCGGCAGATCTGTCGCTTCGACCACGCTTCGGATGTGGTCGAGCATCATCGCCCGCGGGACGCCGCCATCCGGGCGGGCCATCGTGAACGCCGCCCCAGCGCTCGTTGTCGCCAGTGCGGAGAAGCCCAGGTGCTGAAGAAACCGAGTACTCCCAACATCCCAGGGGTTTGGGATGACGAAGCATCCCGATTCGTGAAGTTCGCGGAACGTCCGACGTTTTTCAGCGGTCGTGGGCATGTCTAATCCTCCACCGCCCGAAACAAAGAACCGTCGAGGCGATCTTGCCTTCGAAGCGGGTTAAGAACCACCGAAGCAACCGGACAAGGTGCCATTTCAGCGTTGACGCTAGCGTCAACGAACGGACTTAATCGCGCATCGTGCGAATCCGCCCTACCAGATGCCCAGCGCCATCCGTACGTCTTCGCTGGCCATCGTCCGCGGGTCCCATGGCGGGTTCCAGACGATCTGCACATCGACGTCCTTCACCGCCGGAAACTCCTTCAGCTTCGCGTACACCTCGCCACGAATCACCGGACCCAGCGGACAACCCGGGCTCGTGAGCGTCATAGTGACCAACACGTCACCGTTCGCATCCGGCTCAATGTCGTAGACCAACCCGAGCTCCACGATGCTCATGTTGATCTCCGGGTCCTTCACCTCGGCGAGTCGAGTCATCAACTCTTCGCGGTCCGGCATTACCTGCTTGGTCTCAGTGGCTTCAGTCATGGGGTTGGTTCCTTTCAGGCGACGTTCGCCGGCATGTCGAGCCCTTGCTGGAGAACGTTCCAGCAGAGCAGTGCGCATTTCACGCGGACCGGGAGGCGAGCCACCCCTTCCAGCGCTTCCAGGTCTCCCAGATCCGAGGAGGGGGCTTCTCCGTTCACCAGCATCGCCCGTACCTCCCCAAGGACCCTGATCGCCTCCACTGTCGAGTTGCCTTTGATCCGCTCAGTAAGCATGGAAGCGCTCGCCAGGCTGATGGCGCAGCCCTGGCCAGAGAACGCGACGCCTTCGATCATGTGATCGTTAATCAGCAGTTCCAGGGTTATTTCGTCTCCGCAAACGGGGTTGACGCCCTCAGCCGTACGCGTCGCTTCAGCCAGGCTGCCGCGATTCCGGGGCCGGCGGTAGTGGTCCAGAATCACCTCGCGGTAGAGGTCGTCAAACTGCGGTTCGGGCAGCGTCATTCGAAAACACCTTGATCGTGTGCCGAAGCGCTTCGATGAGCACCTCGACGTCGCGTTCGTCATTGTAGATGTAGAAGCTTGCCCGGTTCGTCGCCGCCACGTTCAATCGGCGCATCAGCAACTGGGCGCAGTGGTGGCTGGCACGAATCGCGACGCCGTACGAATCAACCACCGTGCTCACGTCATGGGGGTGCACGCCATCAACGGTGAAGCTAACGGCGCCGCCGCGAATTTCGACATCGTGCGGCCCCTGGATGTGTACGCCGGGCAACTGCTCCAGTTGTTTGATGGCGTGGGCAGTGATCTCCTTCTCGTGCTCGCGCACGCTGTCCATGCCCAGTTCACGCAGGTAATCCAGCGCGGCGCCAAACGCGATCACGTCGGCGATGTTCGGTGTGCCCGCTTCGAACTTGTGCGGGACTTCGGCCCAAGTCGAAGCCTCCGGCTTGACCACCGAGATCATCTCGCCGCCGCCAAGAAAAGGCTCCATCTCCTCCAGCAGCCCTGGCTTCGCCCAGAGAACGCCAACGCCCGTAGGGCCCAGCATCTTGTGCGCGGAGAAGGCAAAGAGGTCGCAGCCCATCTCCAACACGTTCAACGGCATGTGCGGCGCGCTCTGCGCGCCATCAATCAAGACCAATGCTCCAACGGCGTGGGCAATTTCGGCGATCTCCGAAACCGGGTTGATCGTCCCCAACACGTTCGACATGTGAACGATACTGACGAGCTTTGTCTTCGATGTGATCAGGTTGCGCAACGAATCGAGGTCGAGCGTGCCGTCGTCGTTCACTTCCGCGTAGCGCAGGTTCGCGCCAACGCGCTTCGCCAGCATCTGCCACGGCACAATGTTCGAGTGGTGCTCCATCAGCGAAAGCACGATTTCGTCACCCTCGCCGATATTCGCATCGCCCCACGCGCGGGCCACGAGGTTGATGGACTCCGTCGTGTTACGCGTAAAGACCACGTCCTCGGGGTTGTTCGCGCCGATATGGGCTGCAACCTTAGCGCGCACGCCTTCGTACTGCTCAGTGGCGCGCACGGCGAGCGTGTGGATGCCTCGGTGGATATTCGCGTTCGAAGTCTCGTAGTAGCGCACCAACGCGTCGATCACCTG
>JBDUAL010000039.1:0-8782 GCA_040004685.1 Anaerolineaceae bacterium
CACTGGGGCCGCAGCGGAGTAGGCGGCCCTCGGCCACCTCACGCATGCTTTGGCGTCAGCAAGACGCCGCCATCCGAAGGGCTGCCCCCGCAACCGGCGTCAGCTTCGCCACCTCGCCAAATTGCCGCAGCAGGGCAGCCCGGCGGAAGCTGAAGATCTCCGCCACCCGCTTCTTCACCACGGCGCCACCCGCCAGTTCGCCCACGAGCCCAAATGGCAATGCGTAGTGCACGAGGTCGCGAGCTTCCGTTCCACCTGCTACTTCGCGGAAGTGATGCTGATGATGCCAGAAACGGTACGGCCCGAACCGCTGCTCATCCACGAAGAGTTGACGGTCCACAACGTGCGTTATTTCGGTGACCCACGTGAGGGAGATGCCAATCGCCGGCTTCACTCGATACGTCACAACCAGTCCGGGATGCATCGCTTCCGGGAGCGCCGAGGTCGGCACGAGGTTCAGAGAAGGTGGCGTCATCAGTTGCAGGTTGCGAGGGTCCGAGAAGAATCGCCAGGTCGTCTCAAGATCGGCCGGGAGGACCTGCGTGTCGGTGAAGCGGTGGATCTTCATGATCTGGACGCGTCTTTCAAAACTGCGGCTATGCCCGTCGCGATGTCCGCATGCTGAAACGTGAACCCATCCGCCGTGAGCCGCGCAGGGACGACCCGCTGGCTTGCGAACAACAGCTCATCGGCAGATTCGCCGACCAACAGCCGTAGCGCGATCGGTGGCACCGGGAAGAGGGCCGGGCGGTGTAGGGCTTTCGCCAGCACGCGCGTGAACTCCCGATTGGTCACCGGCTGTGGAGCCGTCACGTTGAACACCCCGGTCGCTTTCGTATCGAGGGTGTGACGGATTGCACCCACGACATCTTCAAGCGTCACCCACGACATCCACTGCCTTCCGCGCCCGAGCGTCCCGCCCACACCGAAGCGGAATGGCATCAGCATGCGCGGAAACGCTCCGCCCTTTCGCGATAGCACAACCCCGAATCGCAGAATGCTCGTGTGGAGTCCGGCGCCTGGGCCACTCAACGCCGCCTCTTCCCAGGCTGCAGTGACATCGGAGAGGAAGCCAGTCCCGCGTTCCGAGTCCTCGGTGAGCACATTGTCCCCCCGGTTTCCGTAGTAACCCACCGCCGATGTACTGATCAGCGCCGGTGGGTTCGGCTGGGCCGCCAGCTGCGCAACAAGCAAGCGAGTTGGGATGACCCGGCTAGCGAGCAGCTCCTTGCGCCGCGCGTCGCTCCAGCGGCCTTCGCCGATTGACGCACCCGCGAGATGAACGACAGCGTCCACGCCTTCAAACGCCCCGGGCCGAATCCAGCCGGATGGCGGGTCCCACGTCGAACCTGGCTCGTCCGCTCCGCCACGAACGATCGGGACGACGGCGTGACCATCTGCCTCGAGGCGGCTCCGCAGCGCCGTGCCGATGAGTCCAGTGCTCCCGGTGATAGCGATTTGCATGACATGACCTCTTTCTCACTGACCTCGGCGTCGGTAGCCATCTCCGAGCCGGTCTGCCCGCTGCCGACTACACCATGCGCCTTCGCGCACCCCGTTGCGGTATGTCCACTTACGTTGACTCCTGAACAGCCCGATCGGTAACGCGATGAGTGCGTGTGGGCGTCCCGAGCCGGGCGACGGCCAATCAGTGATCTCACGGTTAAAGCCTTCGCTCGGCGTGCTGCCTCGGACAGGCTGGCCGCGCCGCACGTCCAACATGTCGCGAGGCTTTCGCCGCTGGGGCCTACCGCTCGGTTGCGACCTCGGTGCAATAGCAATAAGACCCCATACCTGGAGGTATGCAGATGGCGAAACGCACATTCACGAACCACGAGGCCCTCGCGAGAGGCGAACAGCTTGCAGTTGACTGGAGGGTCGTGGATCTCGATCAGTTCCGAATGGGACTGACGGTCGAGCTCGAACACGGCACTCAGAGCCCGGATCTGAACGTAACCAGCGACGACACCCTCACAACTGGGCGCATCGCGCTCGTCCAACTTCGCGAGATCAAGGACTACTACACCCGGCTAGCCAAGATGGAAGCGGAGGCAGAAGCGACTGTGGACGCCTAGCCGGCGGTTCGAGGGGACCGTCCTGCGGCGCGCTCAGCCCAGGAAGATCATCGCGAAGATGTGCCGTCCGTCCGTGGTGGTGACTTCGCCAACGCCCACCCGAAAGAAGTCGTTCGCCAGGATGTTCGCGCGGTGCGTCGGGCTGTTCATCAGTGAAGTAAGCGACCGTTCCGAAGCCTCTGCCGCCGAAGCGTTGTTCATCGCCAGGTTCTCCCCGGCCCATGCGTAGCTCGTGTACCCGAAGTGCTTGAGGAGCGCGGTGTACATGGTGTACCCGGCGGGGTCCACGTGACTGAAGTAGCCCTGGTCCGCCATCTGCTGGGCGCGTGTGCGCGCAACCGTCGTCAGGCCCGCGTCGAAGGTCAGTGCTGGCAATCCGGCTGCGGCCCGCTCGCTGTTCATCCCTGCGAAAAGTCGCTGCTCGAGGTTGCTCGGCGCGCCGCCTTGGACGGCTGGCACGTAGAAGTCGCTCTTCGCTACGGGCGCCGCAGCCGCCGGGGCGGGGGCCGCAGCCGCCGGGGCGGGCGCCGATTCGGGCTGCGCCACGGGCTTGGCGACGACCGGAACGACCGGAACGACCGGAACGACGGCGGCCGCCGCCTGGGGCGCCGCCGGGATCACGGCAACTGCGGGTGCGGCGGCCGGCGCCGGGTCCGACGCCGTCGGCGCAGCGACGATGATCGGCGCAGTATAGCCGTGGAGAGCGAGGAGAACTTCCGTCGGCAAGTCTGTCTCGATTTCTTCGGCATCCAGGTGCGTGTTGATCGGTGGAAGTTCAGCCCAGCGCACCTCGGTGGCGGGCGCGGGAGCGACGTAACTCGCGCCTGGAAGTCCGTGACCGATAGCAGCGTCGCCGCCGTTCATCCGCATCGTCAGGCCAACGCCTAGCGCCGCCCCCAATGCAACCGCGGCGAGATAGATCGGAAGATACCTGTTGAACCGCCACTCGCGGGCGATCCCTGAAACAGACCCGGTCTGTGAAAACTCGAAGCCTGCCATGCCGTCCTCCCAGACGGAGACCCGAAGCGTACTGGCGAGCTGCCAGCCGGGTCTCTTTGAGGACTTCGGCGGCCAACCGCGGTATCAACGGGTGCAGGCGCGAACTGGCGGGTTACAAGAGTGTGGCGCGTTCACTCGATCGCTCCCTAAAGCGAATAATGACCGCTACGGGTGACCGGCCGGTGTACAAGCTGACGCGGGGTGCTGGAAAGCGGGATCAGGCTGTGCCTACTGGCAGCCGGCGTCGCCCTTGCGGATCGCCTCGCCGATGGTGGAAGCCTGGGCGGTCCGCCAAGCCTCAGGCCGCGCGAAACTCGGCGGTAAGTCAATGAACCATCCGTTCGGCGAACAGACCACGAGATACGGGGGTGATCCGCAGTCGATCTGCCCGCTCGGGGAACGTGAACATTCGCTGAAGTTCCCGGGCGTGAGCACGAACACTGTCGGTGTGGGCCTTGGCGTGGGCGGCACCGGAGTGGCAGTCGGCGGTTCTGTAGCGGCTGTGGCAGTTGCCGTAGGGGCTGGCGTGTCCGGGAGCGGCGTGGTCGTTGCGGCGGCAGGCGTTCCGCTTGGCACGGGCGTGGTCGTCCCCGGCGTGCCACCCGGTGACGGGCTCGCCGCTGGCGACGCCGAAGCGCTGGCCGTTGCAGACGCCGTCACCGAGGCGACCGCGATCACCGTCCCGGTCCCGGTCGTTGGCGTGGCGGTGGCGGTCGCTGCCGCTTGATTCGTGTCGTTGCTGCCGCCGCCAGTAAGAAGAACCGCGGCTGCCAGGACTCCCAACCCAACAATCACCAGGGCGCCGCCGAGTGCCACCAGGCGGGTGGTACCGCCCCCGCCATCCGCAGCATTTTCGCTCGCCACCAGGACGCCCGGAGTGCGCCTCGGTCGAAATTCCTCCTCAGCGCCCGGCAACGCCTCAACCGTCGGTTCGTTCTCGTAGTAGAAGCCGGTGACCGGCCGCCTCGGCTCTTCCGCCAGGAACTCCTGTTCAGCAGGATCCCAGTCGTCCGAGTCTCCGGAGGCGTCCATTTTCTCATGCGCACCATCGAACGACCCTTCGCCTGCGGCAGCGAGAACAAGAGGGACCGAAGGCGGCAGCGGGGTTCGCTGGAAAGGATTCGAACTCTCCCTTTGGGGGCGCGCCTGCGGGCCTGCGGGCCCGCCAAGGAAACTCTCTGGCCCAGCAATCGGTCGGCCGCCCCCGTTCAACTCCTCCAGCAGTGCGTTGGCATCTACCTTCAGGTAGTTGGCGTACGAACGGAGGAAGCCACGCACGTACACCGGCGCCGGCAGTTCATCAAACATTTCGTCCTCGAGCGCCTCAATGAAGCGCGCCGAAATACGGGTATCTTGAGCTACCTGCTCAACGCTCAAGCCTCGCTGGATGCGCGCGCTCCGAAGGGTCACTCCGATCGCCAAACTGGCCGTCTCCTCGTCAAGTAGGGACATAAGGTAGTGCGCAATTGTGAAACAGGCGAACCCTGGAGGTCACTCATCTCCACGGGCCTGAATGGTCCGCGCCTGAGCGCTCACGGGGGTACCATTGATTCCACCCCTAAGGCGGCGGGAGTTTCGCGTGCGTTCCACCTTTCTCGTCGTCCTCGCTGCCACACTGCTCATCACCGGGGTTCAAACCGCCCGTGGGCAGCCGCAGCTTCCCTCAACCATTTATGGAAGCGCGAGCATCGATGGCGAGCCCGTCCGCGATGGCACCCAGGTCCGCGGTTACATTGACGGCAACGATTGCACCCAACCTTCAGGGCTGTCCGGAACAGTGACTGATGGTGGCGTCTCGGGCTATGTCATCAACGTAATGCACGAAACCCAGCGCGCTGGCTGTGGCAAAGATGGGAAAACTATCACCTTCACCGTTGGCGGCCGGGCAGCCCTCCAATCGACCGATTGGAAAATCGGTATTCAGCGCCTGGACATCAACATCGGCCAGGGCCAGCCGATCGCGCTGCCCACGCTGACGCCAGTTCCCGCAGGCCCCTCGCAGCTCACGCAAACGCCCGCGGCCAGCGCTTCTGCTTCGAGCCTTGGTCAGCCCACTGGCCCAGCTTCAACCGGCGATGGCTACTCTGGGAAAACTCCCGGGCCGCCCCGTTCTTCGCAAGTGACGAACTCCGGGGACTCCTCGACGCCGGTCGCCGTTATTCTGCTCGCGGCGTTGGCCCTCATCGCCGTGGCAGGAGCGGTCGCCGGCTATCTGCTCAGCCGAAGAAAGCCACCTCGTACGGACGACTCTCGCCGATAGACGTTAGCGCCCCTTAATCATCGCTTGGAAACTGGTCGTATATCCTTCACATGGGAACACTGTTCCCAGGCGCCTCTATGAAAGTTCTACCGTACCTTGCCATCTTCACCTTTATCGCCGGTCTCGGCTTGCTGGGCATGGGCTACTTCTATTCCGGCGGCCAGTCGAGCGCTCAGAGCAGGCCGATCGAGACCTTCGATCTTCTGCCCACAGGGACGCCCACTGAAGTCCCCAGCGCCACGCCTACGAACGCGCCAACCGCAACGCCAACTCCGATTCCCTTCAATGGCAAGGTCGGCCGCATCGAGATTGGCCGCCTCAACATCAGCAACGCAATTGAGGAGATCGGCTTCCTCGGCAACACGAACGAGCTGGATACCCCCCACGATGCAATTAACAAGGTCGGCTGGTACAACATCTACGACAAGCCCGGATTTCACGGCGATGGCGTCCTCGGCAACGCCGTCTTTTCCGCCCATGTGAACTACAACTTCCAACAGGGCCCTTTCGCGAAGCTCCAGGATGTGAAAGCGGACGACATGGTGACCGTCCAGATGGACGGCGGGCCCCTCTACACCTACAAGGTCTTCCGCAAGCAACGCTATGACGTGGACACGATCCCCATGGGTGACCTTATCTGGCCGAAAGACAAACCACAGGACAAAGAGTGGATCACCCTGATCACCTGCGGCGGCCGTTTCGTCGCCACGCAAGCGAACGGGCTCGGCGAATACAGGGATCGGGATGTTGTTGTCGCCGAGCGCATCTCCTAACCCTTTACCGGGCGTTCCCGCCGCGTCTGTTGCGTTCGAAAGTCCTGCGCTAGGTTGAATCTACCACTTACGCGTCTCCGCACGCGCCGCTCAGGAGAGTGCCCTTGAAGCTCGCCCGCCAAAGTACGTTGTTGCTCGTCACCCTGGCCGCCGTCCTGCTCATCGCTGCAGCCGCCTGTTCCGGTGGCGACGATCAGAAAAAGACGCCGGTGAGCAGCGCCTCCGATTCCGCTGCCGCCTCCGTGACCGCAGTCCCGACCGCGACCGTGACCACCCCTCCTTCGCCGACAGCGACGCCGACGCCGTTCAACGGCGGCGTTTCCCGTTTCAAATACCCGAAGTTCGGCGTTGATGCGCCGATCGATGCCCTTGCGACCAACGCCGCCGGCGAGCTCGATACCCCACACGGTGGCCGCGAGAACACCGCTGTCGCCTGGTACGACCAGACGCTCGAAAAGCAGGGCTTCTTCATCGGCACAAAGCCGGGTTGGGGCGGCAACGCGGTTTTTTCGGCTCACGTATACTACATCAGCTCCGCCGCCTGCCCGAACAACCCGCGCGCCTGCCCCGGCCCCTTCCAAAAGCTTGCCCAGGCGGTTGCAGGCGACGAACTCTCCGTCGTGATGGAGAACGGCCTCGAATACAAGTACAAAGTGATCAGCAAGGCTCAGTACACCGCTACAAACGTCCCCATGGGCGACGTGGTCGGCGGCAAAGGCAAGCCCGACGGCAAAGAGTGGATCACGATGATCACCTGCGGCGGCTCATTCGATGCCAGCGGGGTGGACTATCTCTCGCGTGATGTTGTGGTCGCCGAACGCGTCTCCTGAGTGTGCGCTTCCCACATCTTCTGAGAGGGCTTGCCGCCGTTCAGCCCTTCTGGTGCCCCGGATCACGGGCTTCACCTCAACGGGCACCAGGCCCGTCACATTTCGATGCGCTCGGCGACGAGATCGCCCATGGTCACGGTGTCCACGACCTTCGTCCCGGCCCCCGCTATATCAGGCGTGCGGTAGCCATCGGCGATCACCCGGTCGACGGCGGCCTCGATCACTGAAGCCTCTTCGTTGCGACCAAGCGAGAGCCGAAGCATCATCGCGCTGCTCAAGATCATCGCCAGCGGATTCGCCTTGCTCTGTCCGGTGATGTCCGGCGCGCTCCCGTGGATCGGTTCGTACAGACCGATGCCCGTCCCGTTCTTGCGCCGCTTCCCAAGGCTAGCCGAAGGCATCATCCCCATCGACCCGGCCAGCATCGCCGCTTCGTCGGTCAGGATGTCGCCAAACATGTTCTCCGTGACGATCACGTCGAAGCTCGCCGGGCGGCGGATCAGGTACATCGCGCAGGCGTCCACCAGGATGTGTTCAAGCTGCACGTCCGGGTAGAGCTTGCCGACTTCGACAGCTACCTCGCGCCACATCTGCCCGGTTCGCAGAACATTTGCCTTGTCCACGCTCGTGACCTTCTTTCGGCGCCCTTGCGCGAGTTGAAACGCCACGTGACAGACGCGCTCAACCTCCTTAGCGCTGTAGCGCAGCGTATCTACTGCTTGCCGCCCGTCGGCATTCTCCCAACGCTTCTGCGGGCGTCCAAAGTAGAGACCGCCAGTGAGTTCACGAATCACCAGCAAGTCGGTGCCTTCCAGCACCTCGGGTTTCAACGTGCTTTCGTTGATCATGTGCGGATTGATGCGCACCGGGCGCAGGTTCGCGAACAGCCCGAGCTGCTTGCGCATCCCCAGGATCGCGTCCTCCGGGCGTACCCCGGCCTTCGGGTTATCCCACTTCGGGCCGCCGACCGCGCCAAACAGCACCGCCGACGAACGCTTCGCTTTCGTGATCGCCTCTGGGCGCAGCGCTACGCCGTACTTATCGATCGCCGCCCCGCCAATCGTCTCTTCTTCGTACACGAACTCGTGCCGGAAGCGCTTTTCGATGCGCGCAAGCACCTTCGTCGCCTCGGCCATTACTTCGGGGCCAATGCCATCGCCCGGGGTGAGTAGAATCGGGAAAGTTGCCATCTCTCGCATCTTAGGCGGCGGCGACGGCAATCGTCCAAACACCGGATAGCATCTCACTGATTCCTGAATGAGAACGGCTCTCACCTCCGTCCGCCGTTGCCCTACTATCGTTCTCAACAACCCAAGGAGACCCATTGATGTCCGTCGAAGATCGCCTCAAAGAGCTCGGGCTAACGCTTCCCGAAACCCCAACCCCAGCCGGCAACTACGTTCCCGCCGTCCGCAGCGGCAACATGGTTTACGTTTCCGGCCATGGCCCCCGCCAGCCCGATGGACTGCACGTCATCGGCAAAGTAGGCCATGACCTGACGGTTGGTGAAGGCTACGCCGCTGCGCGCCTCACCATGCTCAACGGCCTGGCCAGCCTTAAGGCTGAGATCGGCGACCTCGATCGCGTCACGCGCATCGTCAAGCTCTTCGGCATGGTCAACTGCACGGAAGACTTCGAACGCCATCCAGAGGTCATCAACGGCGGTTCCGATCTCCTCAACGCGCTCTTTGGCGACCGCGGAAAACACGCTCGGTCGGCCGTCGGCATGCAGTCGTTGCCGCGCGGCATCGCCGTCGAAATCGAGTTCATCGCTGAATTCGCCTGAGCGGCGACTCGTCACTTCACCCGCGCGCGAATCTCTTCAAAGTGTTCCCACTCGTGTTC
>JBDUAL010000448.1:0-2618 GCA_040004685.1 Anaerolineaceae bacterium
GTAGCGTCCAAAAACCGGGTCCGCATTTGTAGCAACGGGTATGTGCGCGACACCCGTTGCGCGGATTCCGGTACGGTAGTGATCGGCAACCCAGCGCCGATGCAGGCTTTGCGCGTCGAGGCGCTTCAGCGCACGGAGGAGAAGGGCGGCCTGCGTGCGGCCCATGCGGCGCCCAAAATCCAGCGCGGGGCCGGTCTCGTCGGCGACCCTGTTGTAATTGCCGCGTAGAATCCCTGCGACGACCAGGCGGCGATACAACGCCCGCACCATCCAATACGCAGACGGCCGATACGCCACCCGATGCGCCAGAAACATGGCAGCGAGCTGCAGCTGCGTCGCCGCGGAAGGCTCGGCGTAGTCTCCGTACGCGAGCGTGAGCGCGTCAGCGAGTCCGGCATCGTTGCAGACTGCGCTGCCGCCGATGCCAATGAACATTGGCTTTGAAGCCTCGTAGGAGTAGAACGCCGCCGCACCGAAGGAGCCGACGGTTCGACCATCGACGCGCGAGGCAATGGTGTGCGCGCAGTCCTCGACGAGCGGGACGCCCCATTCGCGAGCGACCCCAAGAAGTCGAGTCACATCTGCTGGCAACCCGAAAGTGTGCTGGATCACCACCGCAGCACTTCGTGCGGTGATTTTGCGCGCGAGATCGTCAGCGTCCATGTTCGGGCCGCCGCCCTCGACGTCCACGTAGCGAGGACGTGCTCCAAGGCTGAGCACGGCTTCCGGCACGGCAGTGCAAGTGAACCCCTGGATTAGAACTTCGTCCCCGACGCGAACGCCAATGCCACGCAGGATCGCCGCCAGCGCGACCCGACCCCGAAAATAGGTCAGGCGACTCAGGTCATTCGGATTGAATTCTGGACCAGCCAGGTCTGGAGCGGCCCCGTGGAGGAGTGCGTCATAGGACGCGCCTAGGTGTATCGACATGATGGCTGAGAGCGCGAATGATAGGCGGTGGCGAGCCTTCGGCGCAACCGCGCACGATCCGCGCACGATCCGCGAATACTGGCAATCGAGTTGGCGCGTGGGGTACATTGTACGCTCGCAATCAGCTGGCGCGTTCAGCACGATTCTCGCGGAGTGCCAAGCGGGCACCGGCCGCAACCCCGTTCCCCACCCAGCGATGACCTCGCCGCCCTCCACAAAGATGTCCATTCCGTTCTTCCGTTATCCGCACGTCTTTGCGCAGCAGCGGGACGAAATTCTGGCGGCAATGACGGAGGTCATGGATCGCGGGGCATTCATACTTCAGAGCGATCTCGTCGAATTCGAGACCGCACTCGCCGGGTTTACGGGGGCGAAGTACGCGGTTGGCGTTGCCAACGGCACCGACGCCCTCTCGATGTGTTTGAAGGTCGCTGGCATCGGCCCAGGTGATGAAGTGATCGTGCCCTCGCACACCTATGTCGCCTCGCCGGCCTCAATCCACTTCTCCGGTGCGACGCCAGTGCTGGTGGAATGCGGCCCCGACCACATGGTCAATCCCGGTTCGGTCGATGCTGCCGTAACATCGCGGACCGCCGCGATCATGCCCGTGCAGCTCAACGGGCGCACCTGCGACATGGATGCGATCGGGGCAATCGCAGACCGTCACGGACTGCTCATCGTTGAGGACGCCGCACAGGCGCTTGGATCGAAGTTCAAGGGGCGCAACGCGGGCACCTTCGGCAATGCCGCGGCGTTCAGCTTCTATCCGGCCAAGCTACTCGGCTGCTTCGGCGATGGCGGAGCGATCACGACCGATGATGCGGAGACTGCGCGGAAACTGTCGCTTCTACGCGATCACGGGCGTGACGAAACTGGGCTTGTAGTCGATTGGGGCATCAACTCGCGACTGGACAACCTCAACGCGGCGATTCTGAACGTGAAATTCCGGAGGCTCGAGTCGGAGATCGAGCGACGGCGCGAGCTGGCTCGCATGTATCGCGATGGACTCCAGGAGATCGACGACCTGGTGCTTCCGTGCGGTCCTGACAATGATCCGGACCATTTCGACGTATACCAGAACTACGAGATCGAATCTTCACGCCGCGACGAGCTGCGCTCTTTTCTCGAGCGCGAAGGAATACGGACCATCATCCAGTGGGCGGGGAAGGCAGTCCACCAGTTCGAGGGCCTCGGGTTCGAGGGGACGCATCTCCCGTACACGGAGCAGATGTTCACGCGCTGCTTTCTCCTCCCGATGAATACCTCACTGACGAACGAGGAATTGGAGTACATCTGCGATCGCATTCGAAAATTCTATGCGAGCTAGGCTGTACTCCAGCATCGCTCGGCACAGGAAGTCTTGCGGCAGCTGGGTGATCGCGAGCGGCGTCATTTTTCCTGATACTGGGCCCCTGTTCGAATGAAGCGAGCAATCGACCTCTTCGTTGCCGGCGTCGGGCTCATTGTGCTGTCCCCGCTGCTGGCTGCGCTCTCCCTCGCGATCTACCTCCAGGATTACCACTCTCCATTCTACATCGCGCCCCGGATGGGCCGAGGCGGCCGGCTCTTCAGAATGGTGAAGTTTCGGTCGATGATAATTGGAGCCGACAGAAGCGGCGTCGACTCCACGGCCGGCGACGATCCACGAATTACAGCACTCGGCAGGTTCGTACGCCGCTTCAAGCTCG
>JBDUAL010000449.1:0-2617 GCA_040004685.1 Anaerolineaceae bacterium
GCGGCGCATCGCTTGGGCGGCGCATCCACTCCAGCACGAACGGGTTGTGCGCTTTTTCGTAACCCACGGATGTCTCCTCCATATGTCCCGGCAGGACGGCTGTATCTTCCGGCAGCACGAGCAGCCTCTCGCAAATGCTCGCCATCTCCTGGTCCAGGCTTCCCCCCGGCAGATCTGTTCGACCTATCGAGCCACGGAACAGCGTATCCCCACTGAAGAGCATCCCCTCGGTGTAGTAACTGACGCTCCCGGGCGTGTGGCCGGGCGTGGTGATCGCCTTCAATTGGAGCCCAGCCACCTCCACGATGTCGCCGTCACTGACGAACTGGTCAGGGTCTGGCGGCCCTTGCTTGACATCCAGGCCGAACCTTGCGGCCGCGCCTTTCCACCCGTTGCGCAGCAGGTCCAAGTCGCTTTCATGCAACAGGAACTTTGCGCCGGTGGCCGCCTGCACCCCCTGCACCCCGAGGATGTGGTCGATGTGCGCGTGCGAGTTGGCGATGTACTTGATCGTCACCCCCATGTCGCGCGCGAGGGCAAGCACTTCGTGGGGCTGATCGCCGGGATCGATGCAGATCGCTTCGCCGGTGCGCCGGCTTCCAACCACCCAGCAGTTCTCTTGGAACACGCCAACAACGATGCCTCGGACCATGATTTCGTTCGCAACTTCCATGCGTTATAGCGTACAAGCTTTGGCGCGCAGAGCCGACGCGTTGCTCGTACCCGGAGCGCCCGTAGAACGTGAGAGATGGATTGGCTCGAACTCGCTACGATTATAGCCTTGGCGGGCGCAGCCTCGTTCGCGCAGGCGTTGAGCGGCTTCGGGTTCTCGCTCCTCATCGTTCCCCCGCTCGCGCTCGTGGTCGGGCCGAAGGAAGCGGTCGTGGTGGCGAACTTGATGGGCATGATGTCCAGCTCTTTGACGTTGACGAGCATGCACGACGCCGTGGACTGGCGGCTAGGTGGGCGGCTCTTGGCGAGCGCGGCCGTTGGCATGGTGGGGGGCCTAGCGGTACTCGTGCTCGTAGATCCCAGGGCGCTCCAGATCCTCATCGCCCTCGTCGTCCTCGTGGCCACCGCGCTTATCTGGCGCGGCATCCACCTACGCGCCCAGAACCGTGGCCTGGACTACGCCGCGGGCTTCACCAGCGGCGTCCTGAACACATCGACGTCAATGTCCGGCCCCCCGCTCGTTCTCTACCTTCAGAACCGGGGGATGACACCCGGGCAGTTCCGGGCAACCCTCAACGCGTTCTTTCTCGCCAGCGGGGTGATCGCCACGATGCTCTTCGTGATCGGAAATCGGATCGGCTCCTACGAACTTGGGTCGACTGTAGCTTCGACGCCGTCGATCGCCCTCGGGTGGCTTGGCGGACATCATCTCTTCCACCGCCTGGATGCTGCTCAGTTTCGCATCGTGGTTGTGACGGTGTTGTTCCTTAGCGCGTCTATCGCCCTGGTCGGCGCCTTCCTCAAGTAGCGTTCGGCACGTTCGAACTGGCCGCGAGGTGCTTTCGTAACGCCGCAGGAAGGAATCGCGCGCCCCACGCTAGAAGGAGCCAGGCCAGCAGCACGGTCGTCTGGAGAAGAAGCGGCGAACCATAATCGTCACGAGGAACGAGCGTGAGGACGAACAGTGCAAACGCTGCCGGTACGAACAGACCAACCTGAACGCGCAGCCAACCTGCGACCGCATCGAGTCCTGGCATTGTGAGCAGCGCCAGCGCCGGAAAGGCGAGCACCAACAATCGCTGGGTGTCGGTCGCAAAGAGCAACTGGGAGTAGACGAGCAGTACGAAGGGCGCGAGGCGTAGTCCTAGGCAAGGCCTCCGCACCACGCCGAAGCCCGCCAGCACCAACAAAGCGACTCCAAACGGATCCGTCACGTACGCATCGAAATCGCCCCATGCCCTGTCGCCCCAGCGGAACTCGCGGCCGATTTCGTTGAAACGGCTGATGTAGCTGTACGGTGGGAGGATCTCGGGGAAACGCGAAATCACGGGCGGCATCGTGCTGATGTACCGGAGGTCGCCATTTGCCTGGGGGATGAGCATGCGCATGGCCAAGAGCACCACTATGGCGGGTGCAACCACGAGCAGCGTCGTGCGGAACCGCCGCCAATCGCCAACCGATCGCGCGTTCAGCGTGAAAAACAGCGGCGCCGCGAAGAGCACACTCTCCTTCGCGAGAACACCAACTGCCAGGCTGATCGCCGTCTCGATCGGACGGTTTCGCAAGGCGAAGATGATGGCAACGACAAGGAAGACCGTGCCCAGCGCGTCCGGTACCCAGAAATCGCTGACCACGAACTTTGGGCCCCACCCAAGTGAGTAAAGCAAGAGCACCGCGATGGCGCCGTGCCAGCGCGAGAACCCCGCGACGCGAGCCAGGCCGTAGACGGCCGCGCCAAGGCCAATCAGGGCGGCGAACGTCACTGTCATGAAGCTCGCCTGCAGGCTAAACGGCAACGCGGCAGCCAACGCCGGTTGAAGAATTCGCCAGCAGTAAGGCGCGAGGCGGAAATCGAAGCTTGCCGAGTGGTACGGCACGCGCATCTCGCGGCCGTCGGCGGCCTTGCCCGGCGCGTGCTTGTCGAAGTCGACGACCAGGCTGTCGC
>JBDUAL010000450.1:0-2615 GCA_040004685.1 Anaerolineaceae bacterium
ACCGCGACGGTCTGGTCCGACAGGGTGCTCGGACGAACTCAGAACATCGAGCTTCCTAATAGGGCGATCTGGCTGGCGACGGGCAACAACATCGAGATGAACGACGAGATCGCCCGACGAGTGGCCTGGATTCGCATCGACGCCAAGCTGGACCGCCCCTGGCGGCGTACGGGCTTTCGTCACGACGATCTGGTGGCCTGGATGCAACGCCACCGTCACGAACTTGTTTGGGCTTTCCTCGTCTTGGTTCAGAACTGGATAGCGCGGGGCCGGCCCGTCTGGACTGGCCCTACGCTAGGTTCTTTCGAGCACTGGTCACGCGTCGTTGGAGGAATCCTTGAAGCTGCCGGCATCGCCGGCTTTCTCGGCAACCGCGAAGAGCTTTACCAACGGGCGGATCTCGAAAACCGAAGAGTGGCGATCATTCACGAGCGAGTGGTGGCGGCAGTTCGAGACAAATGCCGTCAAGGTCTCCGAATTGATCGTGACATCGCGGGAACGCCTGCCAGCTCTGTTCATCAGGACCCGCGACGACGCTTCGGAACGCTCGCTCAAGACCACCCTAGGCAAGGCTCTCGCCAAACGTCAGGATCGAACGTACGGAACCTTCGCAATTCGTCGTGCCGGTGAGGACGCTCGCAACGGCGGCACCCTCTGGCGCCTGGAACATCACGATTGCGCGGATGTTCCGCCGGAGGACGACCAAACATCCGCAGAACTTCCGCAGGCAAATCGACCTATTTCAGATACGAACGCGGAACATGCGGAACTTGCGGATGTGGATTCAAGGGTAATGCATAATTTTTGGCCGGACGCCGAGGGGCATTAAAAGTGACGGAGTGGCGTTTTCACATCCGCATGTTCCGCAAACATCCGCAATCAGATACGAACGGCGGCATATTTGGCGCGGATGTTGTGCGGAACTTCGCTGGTGACGAGCCCCGAGGTTCCGCGCTCCTGCCGGAGAACAGTGTGAGCCACAAATGAACGGGGCGCGCACAGTCGAGCCGGGAGCCGAAGAGCAGATCTATTGTCCTCGATGTAGACGCTGGTGCCCGCGACAGGACTGGCGGAACGTATGGCGGCGCGTTCAATCAGGAACGGCGGAGGGTCGTCCAGCGGCCGTACTCCGGCACCGTCACTGCGACGAGATTGTGTACGTTTTGGTAGAATAGAAGCAACCGAATAGAGCAATTCGCAGGCTAAGACCCTGTGTGGAGTAATCAGGCCGGCCCAGGTCAACTGGGCCGGCTCTTTGTTATCCAGGGAGACGACGACATGGCTGGGAAAGCGAAGACCAGGATCGAGGTCGAATACATCGCGATTGATGATGAGCAATGTTTCTGGGGGGAGGGGCGCCTCAAGATCTCTGGGTTCTCCCTTTCCCACGACCGCTTTGCCGTCAGAGAGTCGCGTCCGCAGGTTTCCGCGGGGGAATGCCAGGGTGATTAATGGCACGTACTAGCGCTTCGATTACCTCTAGAGCGACCTGCCCGCAATGGCTTGACGCGGCCGCGAAGGCCGAGTGGCGCCGCTTGGCTCCCGAACTCGAGCGCCGTGGATACCTGACCCCGCTGGACCGCGCGGCATTCGCAGGCTACTGCCTCGCCTACAGCGACTGGCGGCGCTGTTTGGTCTCCATCGAGCGCTTCGGCGCCGTGTACATCTCTGCGAGCGGGCGCGTCATGGAACGCCCCGAGATGCAGCTATCGAAAGAATACGGCCGCGCGATGAGATCGTTCGCCACAGACCTGGGCCTCACTCCGAGCAGCCGCGCCCGCATGCCTGCGGCAGCAAACGAGGCCGAGATGGAGAAGTGCTGTCCAAGGTGCAGCCTCCCCCTAGATTTCTGTGGGTGCCAGGCATGAGTCGCTTGGGCCGTCGCCGAAACAATTCAGTGAGGACCAGGGCAGGGAGCGCGCGCTCTATCGCCACGCACGCGGTCGCGAAATGAGCCGAAAAAACACGGCCATTAGGAGCGGCACGTGGCGCAACAGGATCAGCGGGCACGGGGAAGAGGCGCCCGACCAGTTGCTCGCCAACCCGCGCAACTGGCGCATCCACCCAAAGGCGCAGCAGGACACACTCGCCGGCGTGCTTAGCGAGGTTGGTTGGGTGAGCGAGGTAATAGTCAATCAGAGGTCGGGGTTCGTGGTGGACGGCCACCTGAGGGTGGCGATGGCGATCGGCAAGGGGGAGCCCAGCATCCCGGTGACGTACGTGGACCTCTCGCCGGAAGAGGAAGCCCTTGTGCTCCTGACGTTGGACCCGATAGCGGCGATGGCTGTTGCGGGGAAGGAGCAGCTGGAGGCGCTGCTCGCGGAGGCGATGACCGAGGACGAAGCGGTCAAGGCATTGCTTGGTGACCTGGCGTCAGCGAACGGCATTGCGGGCCCTGAGCCTCCGCCCGACCCCGGCGCACAGATGGACCGCGCCGAGGAACTGCAACGGAAGTGGGGCACGGAGCGCGGCCAGGTGTGGATCGTGGGCGAGCATCGGGTAATGTGCGGGGATTCGACCGATAGCGGCGACGTGGGCCGCCTCTGTGCGGGAGGATTGGCACGGTTGATGGTTACGGACCCTCCCTATGGCGTGAACTACGAGGTTTCGGGGGC